>JANMCS010000352.1:0-15489 GCA_031361405.1 Betaproteobacteria bacterium | reverse complement strand
GCTTAAGCCTCGCCTACAGGTACCGTGGGACCCACAGGTCCCACGCGCAATGGCGCCGCGGCGTTCAGGCGCCGGTGCGGTTGCGCAGCAGCCGCTGCTGTTCCCGCGCCCAGTCGCGCTCCTTGATGGATTCGCGCTTGTCGTGCTGTTTCTTGCCCTTGGCGAGTCCCACTTCGAGCTTGATGCGACCGGTGCGAAAATGCAGGTCGAGCGGGGCCAGCGTGTACCCGGCGCGCTCGACCTTGCCGACGAGGCGATTGATTTCCTCACGGTGCATCAGGAGCTTGCGCGAGCGCGTCGGGTCCGCGTGCACATGCGTGGAGGCGGTGGCCAGTGGCGAGATATGAGCACCGATCAGCATGATCTCCGCGTTCTTGATCACCACGTAGGCTTCCTTGATGTTGGCGCGGCCGGCGCGGATGGCCTTCACCTCCCAGCCTTCGAGGGCAAGACCGGCTTCCACGCGTTCCTCGATAAAATAGTCGTGGAACGCTTTCCGGTTTTCGACGATGCTCATGGTGGATCCAATCATGCCGCCCGACTGGCGGCTGGTTCAACGTATGTTAACAACCCCGGGAACATCAACATGCATCGCGTCGTGAAATCGGTGCTGGTCCCCTACAGTGCGCGGCAGATGTTCGACCTCGTCGACGATGTCACGTCCTATCCCGAGTTCCTGCCGTGGTGCAGCGGCGCCACCATCCTCGCCCAGGCGGCCAACACCAAGACGGCGCGCCTCGAGATCGACTACCGCGGCGTGCGCGCGCATTTCACCACCGACAACATCAACGTGCCTGGCCAGTCGATTGTCGTGGTGCTGAAGGACGGGCCGTTTCGCAAGTTGCACGGCGAATGGCGCTTCCGCGCGCTGGCGACGCAGGCCAGCAAGGCGGAGTTCACGCTGAACTACGAATTTGCCACCGTGGTGCTGGAAGGCATCGTCGGGCCGGTGTTCAATCACATCGCCAACACGTTCATCGACGCGTTCGTCCGCCGCGCCGAGGCCACGTGCGAACCGCCCGCGCCGGGATGATGCTGTCGATCACCGTCGTTTACGCGGCCCCGGGCATCGAGGCCGTTGTGTACCTCGAACTTCCTGCCACCGCAACGCTTGCGGATGCCGTGGCTGCCAGCGGCTTGCCGACGCGATTGGCGCTGGACCCCGCGTCCATTGCCTTTGCCATCTTCGGCCAGCGCGCCGACCTGGCCACGCCGCTACGCTCCGGCGACCGCATCGAGCTGACACGACCGCTGATAATCGATGCCAAGGCCGCCCGCGCGGCCCGCGCGGGGCTCGCACGCCGGCGCTGAGCAACGCGCGGCGTTGCGTGTTTGTCGCCAATCCGCGACAATGCGCCGATGTCATCCTTCGTCCCACGCCGATTTGCGCTTGCCGCCGCTTGCCTCGCCTGCTCCTGCGCATGGTCCACCGTGGATGCCAGGGACTCGGTAGCCCCGCGCACGCTGACCACGTCGGCGCTCGAGACGGCGGGCAAGGTCTGGAGCGGTGCGCAGGACGTGGCGATCTACGCCCTCGGCCTCATCGGCGTCGACTATCGGTTTGGCGGCAACTCGCCCGACAGCGGCCTCGATTGCAGCGGCCTCGTGCGCTACGTGTTCCAGGAAGTCACCGGCGTGACATTGCCGCGCACGGCGCGCGAAATGAGCAGCATCGGCAGCAAGATCGCGTTGGGCGACCTGAAGCCGGGCGACCTCGTGTTCTTCAACACGCGGCGCTTCCAGTTCTCGCATGTCGGCATCTATCTTGGTGACAGCCGCTTCATCCACGCGCCGGCCTCCGGCGGCGAGGTGGAGATCGCGCGGTTATCCGAGTCCTATTGGCAAAAGCACTTTGACGGCGCCCGCCGCCTGGTAGGCGTGCTGCCGGCGCTGGTGCCCAGCGTGATTTCACCCGCGCTGGCCGACACCCCGATGTTCCCCGCGCTGGCGCCCGCCGGCGTGACGCCAGACGCGATTTCCGCCACGCGCTGAGTGCTCGGTTGCGCCGGGCGCAACCGGGAGACGCCCCATCCCGTGCGGTCTGCTGGGGTCGCTGCCGTCCCCAACCATGGTATCTGCCGCGCTGGCCTATTTGCCCGTGATGGGGCCGTACTTGACCAGGCGAAGGTCTTCTCCATTGACCAGACCGACTCCGGGTGCGTAGTACTTGAAGTCGTTGACCTTCCTGTCGATAGCCGACGTTTCCCGTACCTTCATGCAGTTGGCGAATGTCCCCGCAGGCGTCTTGCACGTCTCGGTGAGACTCACAATCTCCGCCCGGGACATCGAAACGCCAGGAACGATCTCCCGAAAGTACTTCTTCTGCACAGTCGGTGAGCCGGGTACAAACAAGCCAATCTTGCTACCGTTGGTACCGGCCTGCCACGATCCGTCGTGGTTGACGACCTTGCCATCGCGGTAATTGTCGACGTCTTCACCGTAATAGAAAACGTCCTTGGTCTGTTCGCACAGGGCGAGGTAGCTCAACGTGACTTCGTGCACTTTGCCGTTCTTGAATTCCTTTTCCTCGACCACGCGCGTGAGCACTCCTGCAACGGTCTTGGTCTGGTCGAGCACCGTGATCTGGAGGCGCGTTCCGCCGCCTTCGAGAACGAGTTGGAAGCCGGGTTCGAGAACCAGGTAGGGATTGCGCCCCGTCGTCTGCATCGTGCACGCCGCAGTCGCGAAATCATCCTGCCAGACGGCGGCTTGGGGCGTGCCCTGCGCACAGGCCGCGGAACCTGCGCCAAGCAGCGCAAGGGAAAGCACAAACCATCTTGTTCCAGTCATTGATTGTCCAGTGATCGAATGGTGAAGTGGGGATGCAGTCCGCGAGCGGACGCTCCGCCGCAACTTCAAGGGCCGGTGTCAACACCAACCGGAGCATGCGGCGAATGCACCCGCCGTCACCACCAGAATTTGGCCGTGATGGCCATCGCCGGATCCGGTTTGCGAAATTCGTGATCCTTACTGGCATCACCGCCAAAGTGGAAGGCACTTCCTGGGAAGAACCATCCTGCCCGCAGGTCGACGCCGAGGCGGCGGACGCCAAATAGTCCGCGAACCCCGAGCACGACGTCGAGGCCGCTCCCGACATCCTTGCTCTGCCCGTTCATCTGGGCCGTGATTGCGGAAGCGGGAATGCTGTCATTGAGCTCGCTCAGTCGATAGTGATGATACACAAGGTCGATGGAGACGTTACCGGCGGGCCGAAAGCCGAGCCCCATCGTGAGTATCCCGAGATTGCTCAAGGCGGGATTGAGCGCCTCGCCGTAGACCTTGAACCTGGAAATGCCACCAAATCGCCACTCGTTCGACTCGAGGCCCGTCTGGTGGAACAGGTTGTTGGTCGACCCTTCGGCCCCGGCGTTGCCGGTGGCGTAGGCGTAGCCCAGCGTGACGTTCGGGGTCAGGGCCACCTCGGGGAAACGATACGTCGCACCGACATCGAATGCATAACCTGAGTAGCGGCGGGAAATCTCGTCCCGGCCGCGCAGAAACCCCAGTTCGCCCCAGTAGCTCAGTTCGGGGGTTATGAAGCCGATGGCGCGAAGGCCGAAATTGACCGGACGTCCCTCGGCGGCGTACGGGTCCTGTCGGCGAATCGCATAGGCCGCCAGACGCGTGTCCTCGATGCCGCGGTACTCGAGATAGGCAATGTAATAGTTGATGTGCGTGGCGTTGAGGGGCTTCCGCAGCTGGAGATTCACCAGGTCGGGCTGGGCGGCGGTGAAGTCGAAATGGAAGTCGTCCACCTTCAGCCGGGCGGTGACCCCATCCATCGACAGGTCATAGAGCCAGCGGCGCTCGTCCTCGATGTTCCGGCGCCCCACGATGAACTCGAATGGTCCGCCGATATCCTTGAGCCGTACGAATGCCTGGTCGACGAAGATGGTTGCATACCGCTTCGATGCATGCTTGGTGTTGCCTCCAGGCAGCGTGACCGTCGTCTGTTCGAGCGCCGCGTAGTCCCATTCGGCAGCGACCTCGAGCAGCAGCTCGATCCAGTCGACCGGTCGATAGACGACATAGGCATTCAGATTGGGCAGCAAGACCAGAAGGTTGTCGCGTACCCGCTGGTCGAGATCCGAGTTGGCGCGGTAGCGGATCGGCGACTCACTGCCGTATCCATACTGGAACGGGATGCGCTGCGGCAACTCCGGAACGGTGAAATCCACGCCCGGGCCGGGCCCACGCCCGAACTGGGCGAGTTGAATGCGCGGTTCGGTGTCCGCAACGCGAACGTCGGCCGGCGGGATCGCGACGAATCGCCCGCCCGTGCCATCGAGGACGCGCAGCATGGCGTTACTCCCGAGGCTTCGAACGGCGCGCAAGGTCTCCGCGTCGCCACGGCCGGCAAACTGCGCGTCGTCGCTGTCCGCCACCACCTGCGCTCCGGCGCTGGCCGTGGTCGACATCGCACGCGGTACTTCGCCGGCGGCGACCGAGAAGGCGACGCCCGCAGCGACGCCCAGAATGATCGACCGCGCCCCGATGGTCGAGCCTGTGCAGAACGATTTCACTGCGTTGCCCCCGTCATTCGTTACCGTCAAACGGCACACCACATTCTCTACGCACTCTCCAGCCCGAGGTCGAACTCCCGCCTCGCCCCGGACCCGGCCCCCAGATAGAGGAACGGAATGACGAAGAGCGTCAGCAAAGCCGACGCGATGACGCCGCCGACCACAACGATTGCGGTCGGCCGGACGATTTCTAAACCGGGGACGGCACCGAACAGGATGATCGGCAGCAACGCGGCAATGATCGCAGCGGAACTCCCGATGATCGGCGCCAGTCGTTCGCGCGCGCCGCGCACCACCAGGTCCAGGCCCGGCGCAAGGCCTTCGTTTTCCTGCAGCCGCTGGTAACCCTCGAGCAACAGAACGTTATGGCGCGCGGCGATGCCGAGCACAGCGAGGAACCCGACCAGCGCGCCAAGCGACATGACACCGCCGCCAAGAAGTATGGCGAGGACGCCACCCACCAGCGAAACCAGCGTTGCCAGGAAAGCGATCGCTGCCAACCGCCAATTGCGGAAGCACGCCTGGAGCAGCAGGAAAATTCCGATCAGCGCGGCTCCGGCGATGGACAGCACACGCCGCTGTGCATCGACGCGCTCGACATTTTCACCCAGCACGTCGTAGTGAAATTCGATCGGAAACTCGATCTTTTCGAGGCGGCGACTGATCTCCGCGGCCACCGAGGCGGGATTGCGCCCAACCACATTGGCGGTCACGTCGACGTAGGGCGCGAAGCGCTCGTGCTTGATGGACGTTGGCGACGGCACGATGCTCACGTCCGCAACGTCCCCCAAACGGACCTGGGTGCGGTCGGATTTTTCGACCCACAGGTCGCGCAGATTGCCAAGGCTCTGCCGCACCTCGGGCGCTCCCCACACCACCACTTCAAAAATCTTCTGTTCCTTGAAAAGGTAGCCGACCACCAATCCGGAAAACATGGTTGCCGACGAGCGCCGCACATCACCGGGCTTGACGCTGGCGCGTCCGGCGGCATCGAGGTTCACCTTGACCTGGATCTCGGACTCCTCCAGCTGGCCTTCGGCCTGCAGGTCGACAATCCCGGCGATGTCCGACAACGCCGCTCTCACTTCCTCGGACTTTTGCCGGAGCACGTCGCGCCGCGGACCGAAAATGCGTACGACGATCGGCTTGCTCTGCCCGGTCAGAACTTCGCTGACCTTGTCGCGCAGGTAGGTCTGCAGGTTGCGCTCGATGCCCGGGTAGCCGTCGATGGTCTCGCGAATGGCCGCGATGGTCGCGTTGAGATCGGCCTCGCGATCGATACTGATCCAGATCTGGCCCGCATTGATCCCCACGACCTGATCGCCGGTGATCGCGCGTCCGATGTGGGCCCCCACATTGCGCACCCCCGGCAACGACCGCAGTTCGCGGCTCACCCGTGACGTGATCCGGTAGCTTTCCGCATGGGAGGTGCCGGGCGCCGTTGACCAATTTACGACCACGTCCCGTTCGTGGAGCGGCGGCAGCAACGACTGCCCCAGAAACGGCCATGCCGCGATCGCGCCAATCGTGACGATGCCAATGGCGACGAGTACCACGCGGCGTTTCTCGATCGCTTTACGCAGCCAGGCATCGTATCGGTCGTGCAGCTTGAACTTGTCTCCAAGCCGGGTGGCGAACAACGGCTCGTCCCGCCAGTGCGCTGTCGTGCGGAGCAGCAACAGGCTCAACGCCGGAGTCACGGTCATGGCAACCAAGGTCGACGCCACGACGGCGAGCACATAGGAAAGCGCCAGCGGCTCGAAGAACGTGCCTACGATCCCGCCCATGAAGAAAATCGGCGTTACGGCCAGGAGGACGATCAACGTGGCATAGATGGCCGCGCTTTGCGTCTCCAGCGTCGTCTCGTATATCGCGACCACGACCGAGCCGCCGTCGTCCTTTCGCTCACGCATCCTGCGTACCAGGATATCCGCATCGACGATTGCATTGTCGATCACGACGCCCAGGGCAACGAACAGCCCGGCCAAGGCCATGGTGTTGAGCGTCGCGCCCGTCAGGCCTAGTACGATGACGGCAGCCGCCAGCGAAAGCGGCAGGGACACGAGACAGACCAATGCGGCGCGCCAACTGAACAGGAACAGGCCCACGATCGCAGCCACGAGCGCGGAGCCGATGATCATTGCCTGGGCCAGATTCGCGATCGATTCCTCGACGTACGAAGCCAGGCGGAATACCTGCGCATCGATTTCAACGCCGGGAAGGCCGCGCCTCAGTTCGGTGAGCGCCTGCTCGACGCCACGAGTGACCTCCAAGGTGTTGGTGCCGGGAAACTTCTCGACCACGAGCATGAGCCCGTGGCCCTTGCCGTCGACCGCGTCACCGATGAGCGGCGGGTGCGCAAACGACACTTCCGCGACGTCGCCCAACGCCATGGACTTGCCGGTCAACAGCAAGTGAGGTGACGTAATCGCCACCTTGGCCATGTCCTCCGGCACTTCGATTGGCATGGAATGCTCGATGCCGATCCGCTGGTTGCGGTTGTCGATCCAGCCGCCCGCTCCGGGAAATGAAGACTTGAGGTAGGTCAGGGGAGACAGCCACAACGCGTCCCCCGCGGCTGCGATGATGTCTTCCTGCACCACGCGCGCATCGCGCAGTCGATTGGGATCGATCTGCACATGCATCTGCCGCAACCGCTGACCCCAGATGGCGACGTTGGCCACACCAGGCACGCCAAGCAACGTCGGCTTCATTGTCCAGCGAGCGAGCAGGGACAGGTCCGTCAGGTCGACCTTGTCCGAATGGATCGCGATCATCATGAACCGACTGGTAGCCGAGAGCGGCTGCAGGATGACGGGGGGAGTGGCAACGTTCGGCAGGACATACGCGAGCGCCAGCCGTTCCTGGATCATCTGCCGGGCTCGCATGATATCGGTGCCACGCTTGAAGATCAGCGTGATCGACGAGAGGCCGGTCACCGACTTCGAGCGGGTCGATTCGAGCCATGGCACGCCGCTCAGCAATTCCTCGAGGCTGTAGGTGATCAGGCTCTCCACCTCCTCGGCGGACAGTCCGATTGCTTCGGTCTGGACTTCCACCACCGGTGGAGCGAATTCCGGAAACACATCCACACGCATGGTGCGAAGCTGGACCACGCCGAATGCGATCAACGCGGCCGCAAATCCCAACACCAGGAAGCGGAACTGGAGGCTCGAGCCAATGATCCAGCGGAACATATTCTGGTTGTCCTTCCGGTTATTGATGATTCACCGGGCGTGTCAACGTTGCAGCCCAGCCGTCATGCTTATCTATTTGCCGAAGATTTCTGCACCGTAAAGTAGAGAGACGCCGACGGTCGCGACTGAAGTTCCGAGAGGTGGGCCCGAGGATAGAACGGCCAGGTCGCCGACGACGCGTTCGATGACGACACGCTGCCGCTCGTAGGTCAGCGGTTTGGTGCTGACGTACGCCCAAGCGACACCCTTCGAGTCGTAATACACCGCGCTGTACGGAATGACCTTCTGCGGTTCGTCGCTGCCTGCAAGCGGCAACTCGACGCGCACCCGGTTGTTGCGCACGAGACCGCTCTCCTTGCCGGAGACCACGTAATACGTTGTCATCATCGAATGCTTGGCGTCTTCCAATGGCGGTCTACCGGAAGGCATCGCCAAAATCTCGGCGGGGAAGTCGGCGCGCGTCGAAAGTGGCAGCAGGCGTGCCGGTTTCGCAATGTCCAGCCGGCCCAACTCGGCGGGAGACAGCATCACCATCACCCAGAGCTCGCCCGCGGCAGGTGCCAGTGCCGTGGACGACGGCGGCGCCGGCGCGACCGATCCCTTCACGAAGCCGCCAAAACCGCCACTCGACAGCTTGGCCTCCGGCGCAGTTCCTACGGGCGGAATGATGAGTCCACCCACAATCTGTCGGCGGACCACGGCCTGCTCGGCCACCTTGCCCATCTGGATGTCCAGCCGCTCGGCCGCCTTGCTGCTGAGTATGACCCGCTTCACCGTGCTTCCCGGGATGGTCTCGAAGCTGACCGCCGGCGTTTTGCCGGCCAACTCCGACGCACCTGGACCGGATACGGCCGCTGCTGCCGGTGTCACGGCCGTCGCGGCCGTCGCGGCCAAGTACAACAGTGCGATTGCGCCGCGTACTGCCGCTGCGCGAACCCCCTCCGATCCCTGCCGCTCCATGGCTTTTCCCTTTTGTTCGAATACATAGGTACGCGACGCGACTTGACGCTCGTTTGCTACAACGGCGGGACGATTCCGTCCTTGCCGACAAATATGAAGACTGCAACGTTCTTGCCGTCCGCGCCCTTCTGCATGCCGGCGAAGACATGCGCGCCCGGCTTGAGTAGGCTCCTGTCTCCCAGCGACATACGCAGAACGGGCACGTCGCGCGAGACGAAGACATCGGTTTCCTCGTCCTGCGTGGGGCCGTATTTGATCGAAATGACGCGGCCTTCGCGGTCGTCGACCCAGCCGTGTGTCATCGTGCTGCCAGGCGGCAGATCCCACTTCTTGGCGCCAGCCGCGATGCCGCGCAATTGCTCGTCGATGATTCGCAGCTCGCGCCCTTCGTAGAGCCAAGTCACCGTTTCCCGCGGGTTGGCACGGACGATCGGGCTATTCATGTCGAGCCGCACGGCAACCGAGCCAACGTAGGTGCCGAAATCCACAGTCGCCCAGCTTGCCTTGCTCAGGCTCAGGATCGTGGCCGCCTCCGGCAACCCCAGCCGCACCGACTTCCCGTCAGTGGTCTTGACGGCGATCGATGAAGCCTCGACGGTGGTGATCTGGCCACGAAGATGTTCCGGCTCGACGTCCTGCGCGCGCGCGGGTGCGGTAAGCACCACGACGACGAGCGAGGCGATTATGGCGAAGAAATTTCGAGCGTGAACCATGCATCCTCCTGTTGCTGCATCGCTACAATCAGCACGAACCAAGTTGTGGTCAGCGAACGACACGCGTTGCTACTGGTATCGACCGGGCGCCTTGGCGCCGCTGCGGTCTCTCAAACTAACGTTTTCCACCGTGCGGGCGGCAATCCGCCGACCTCTTCCTGCGGCCCCGACGCAAATCGCAGGTAAAGGCCCGGCACGACAAACAAGGTGAGCAACGTGGAAGTCACGAGCCCACCCAGAATGACGACCGCCATCGGATGTTCGATCTCATGGCCCGGAATGCTGCCCGCAACCACCAGAGGGACCAGCGCCAACGCCGTGCACAAGCTGGTCATCAGGATCGGCGACAACCGTTCACTGGCGCCACGCAATATGAGCCCGACCCCGAAAGGCTCGCGTTCGACCTGCTCCAGGTGTCGATAATGCTGGATCAGCAGAATGCCGTTGCGCGCGGCAATGCCCAGGACCGTGATGATCCCCACCAGCGATCCCAGCGAGATCAATCGGTCTCCCGCAAAGGCGGCGAGCACGCAGCCCACCAGTGCCGCAGGGAGCCCCAGAAAGATCAGGCTCGCCACGCGCCAATTGCGCAACGTCGCAACAAGGATCAGGAAGATGGCGATCGCTACGCCGATCGACGCTACGAGGAGGCCCTTCTGCGCGGTCTGCCGCTCCTTGTATTCCCCCAGCAGGTGGGGGTAGTACCCGATCGGAAATTGCATTTGCTCCAATCGCTCCTGGACCTCTTCGGCGACCGCGCCGAGGTCCCGTCCCTTGACGTTGGCGTGGATATCAATCCGCCGCGAGCTGTTTTCGCGTTTGATCCGGTTCGGGCTTGGTTCGAAGTCGATGTGCGCGACTTCGCCCAGCCGCACGCGCCCGCCATAGGGCGTGTCGATCAGGAACTCGCCCAGCCGTTCCACGCTGCTGCGCGACTCCTCCGGCGAGAATAGCCAGACGCCGTAGACCTTGCCCTCCCGCCGGATATCGGTGACTTCGACGCCCGAAATGACGACCGATGCGGCGCGCCGAATGTCGCCGGGCTTAAGTCCGTGGCGTGCGGCTGCTTCAAGGTTGGCCCTGATCCTGATCTGCGGGATCTCGACCTGCTGTTCGATGTGCAGGTCGATGAGCCCCGGGATATCGGCCATGGTTCTTTCCACGTCGGCGGCCTTGGCGCGAAGAACGGGAAGCTCGGGGCCAAAGATGCGCACGACGATCGAATCGCCAGCTCCGGTCAGCACTTCCTTGATCCGCTCCCGGAGGTAGGTCTGGACGTCCCGGTACACCCCCGGATAGCCGGCGACCGTGGCCTCGATGCTGGCGCGCGTCTGGTCATAGTCGGCCTTCGGATCGACGCTGATCCAGTTCTCGGTGAAATTGACACCGTACGGCTCGTCGCCGCCGATGGCGCGTCCGATATGCGCGCCAAAGTTACGCACCCCCGGAATGGACCGCAGTTCCCGGCTCGCCAGTTGCGTGATCCGGAACGTCTCCGGATGCGACGTGCCTTCCGGCGGCACCCAGTGCATCAGAAAGTCCCTTTCCTTGAACGAAGGCAGTAGCGATTGCCCGAAAAATGGCAGCACCGCCACGCCGGCGGCAACGATGGCGAGCGTGACCGCGAATGTGGTGCGCGGCGCCTTGACGATTCGCGCCAGATTGGCAACGTAGATCCGCTTGAGCCATGGCACCAGCGGCGATTCCCGGCCCTCGACGCGTGAGCCGTCCAGCAGCACGAGGCACAGCGCAGGCGTCACGGTGAGCGCCACGGCCATCGACGCCAACATCGCCAGGATGAAGGCGAGCGCCAGCGGCTCGAAGAACGCGCCGGACAGTCCGCCCATGAAGAACACGGGCAGCACCGCCAGCACGATGATCACCGTGGCATGCCAGATCGCGGGGCGGACTTCGAGCGAGGCTTCAAGAATGATGCGCGCCGTCGACTTGCCGCTTCCAGCCAGGCGCTGCTGGCGCAGACGTCGCATCACGTTTTCGACGTCGATGATCGCGTCGTCGACCACCGAGCCGAGCGCGACGACGAACCCCGCCAGCACCATCGTATTGATCGTGGCGCCCATGGCATACAGCACCATCCCGGCTGCGACCAGCGACAGCGGGATCGCGGTGAGACTGATCAGCGCCACCCGCCACTCGTAAAGGAACGCGCCGAGCACCAGGATCACCAGAATCGAGCCGATCAGGAGCGCGACCGACAGGTTGTGCAGCGACAAATCGATGAACGTCGCCGGCCGGAAGATCGTAGTGTCGATTTCGATGCCGGGCAGGCCCGGCTGCATGCTGGCCAGTGCCGCCTCCACTCCTCGCGTGACCTCGAGCGTGTTGGCCCACGGCAACTTTTCGACGATCATCAGGAGCCCGACGCCGTCGTTGACGACCGCATCGCCGATCTTCGGAAGCGTGTCCCACTTGATAGTGGCCACGTCACGCAGCCGCGGCAGTTCCGCGCGCTTGCCTTTGAGGAAGATCGACACGTCCGCCAGTTGCTCCGGCGAGAACACCGGCGACTCCTGATGGATCACCAGGCGCTGGTTGGGCGTGTCGAGCATCCCGTCGACCCGCGTCTTGGCTGCGCTGTTGTAGGTCAGCAAGCCGAAATCCAGGGCTCCTGAGGTCGTTTGCAACACCTCGTCAAGCGTGACGTTGTGAGCCCGCATCAGATCGGGATCGGCCTCTACGCGGATCACCTTGGGGCGTTGACCCCAGATGGGGACGTTGGCTACGCCGTCGACCGCCATCAGCCGGAACCTGATCGTCCAGTAGGCGACCAGCGAAAGGTCCTTGATGTCGAGGACCTTCGACGTGATGCCGATCTTCATGACCCGGCTGGTCGACGAAAGGGGCGCCAGCATGACCGGGAGGCCGGCCGACTTCGGCAGCTCCGCGATGGCGAGCTTCAGCCGCTCCTCCACCCGCTGGCGCGCGTCCAGCAGGTCGGTGCCCGTCTTGAAGATGAGCACGATCTGGGAGAGCCCGACCACCGACGACGAACGCACGACGTCGACGTCCGGTGTTCCGCGCAGCTGCGTCTCCATCGGAATCGTGATGAGTTCCTCGACCTCGGCGGAGGTCATGCCCGGCCCTTCGGTCTGGATCTCGACCTTGGGCGGCGCGAACTCGGGGAACACGTCCACCGGCATCTTCGGCAGTTGCTGGGCGCCGAGCACCAGCAACCCGACCGCCGCGGCCAATACCAGAAAGCGGAACTTAAGGCTGGAGCGGATGATCCACGCGAACACTAGCTGCCGCTCCAGTAAGGCCGATGCAAATCCCCTGCCTCGCTCGCTGGTGCGGGGCGACCGTGATCCGGAGCTTTGACTAGGGCAAGGATGACAATCGACGTACTGTCCCGATAATCCGGTTTAGAAGCCACTCTTTTTTCGCTTGTGCCAAAGGGGACAGGGAGGAAAGTGCAGGCGATGTTACTACAACCCTGCCGCGACCGAAGGAGGCGCAGCCCAGCGCGGCTCACTCGGTTGCGCCGGCGCGCTTCAGCGCCTCGGCAATGGCCTTCTCGTTGCCACGAATCGCCCACGACAGTGCCGTCGCGCCGTTTTGGTTGCGCTTGTTGACGTCGGCACCCTTTGTCATCAACAACGTGACGACCGGGCCTTTGCCCTCGCGAATGGCCATCATCAGCGCCGTGGTGCCGTTGGGCGACGCGGCGTTGATGTTCGCGCCTTCCCCCATCAGGTAGGCGACCATCGCCTCATGCCCGCCGGTGGCCGCATAGATCAGCGGCGTCCACGCCGGCCCCTCCAGCTCGGCGCCGCGCTGCCGCAGCCTTTTCGCGATTTCGATGTTGCCCACCAGTGCCGCGGTCATCAGCGCCGTGTCGCCGAACGGGCTGCGGGCGTTGACCTTGGCACCTCCGGCCAGCAACGCATCGACGGCCGCCGCCGAATTGTTGCGCGCGGCGATCACCAGCACCGGCTCGCCCCTGGCGTCGACCGCATTGGGGTCCGCGCCCTTGGCCAGCAGCTCCTTCACCAGGGACGCCCGGTCGTTGACGGCGGCAAAAATCATGTCGTCGTTCTGCTGGGCGCTGGCGACTTGCGCCACGAAGGCGGCCAGCAGCATCGCGCCGACAAGGCGAAGGTACCCAGCCGTGCAGGATGATTCAGTGCGTGTGCGCAGGAACATGGGCGTTGATCTTGAAGAGGTTGAAAAAATTGGCTGTGGTGGCCGTGGCGATGGCCTCGAGCGGAACCTCGCGCAGGCGCGCGATTTCCGCGGCAACCAGCGGTACCCACGCGGGTTGATTGCGCTTGCCGCGATACGGCACGGGCGCGAGATACGGACTGTCGGTTTCGATCAGCATCCGGTCGAGTGGAACCCGCCGCGCCACATCCTTGATCGCCAGCGCGTTCTTGAAGGTCACGATGCCAGAAAACGAAATATGAAAGCCGAGATCGAGCGCGCATTGCGCGACATCCCAGGGCTCGGTGAAGCAATGCATCACGCCGCCCACCTGGTCGGCCCCCTCTTCGCGCATGATCGCGATCGTGTCGGCAGCGGCGGCGCGGGTATGAATCACCAGTGGCTTCCCCGTCTCGCGCGCCGCGCGGATGTGCCGGCGAAAGCGCTCGCGCTGCCATTCAAGGTCGCCTTCGAGGCGAAAGTAGTCGAGCCCCGTTTCGCCGATTGCCATCACCTTGGGTGTGGCGGACATCGTGACGAGCTCGGCCACCGTGGGCTCGGGCGTGTCCACGTAGTCCGGATGCACACCCACCGTCGCATACAGGTTGGCGTGCGCCTGCGCGATGGCCACGACGTTGGGCCACGCCGGCAGGTCGACGCCGATGCACAGCGCGTGCGTCACCGCGTTCTCGCGCATGGCGGCCAGCACGGCGGGCAGTTCGGCGGCGAGTTCGGGAAAATCGAGATGGCAATGTGAATCGACAAACACGGCGGGACCGACCATCGGGGATTGAAAAAAGGGGGACGACAGTCGCGCGATTCGGCGCGATGGCCCGCGCGCTACATCGTATGCGTGGGCCGGGTGGACGCGAGCGTCTCGCCGAGGATCTTCTCGATGGTGGCACGCGCTGCGGCGCCGGTGTCGTCCAGCGTGAATTGCACGCCGATGCCCTGGGTGCGATTGCCCTGCACGCCCTCCGGTGTCAGCCAGACAACCTTGCCCTGCACCGCGAGGCGATTGGGATCGTCCATCAGCGACAGCAGCATGAAAACTTCCTCACCCAGCGCATATTGCCGCGACGTGGGAATGAAGATGCCGCCCCCCTTCAGAAAGGGCATGTACGCCGCATAGAGCGCCGCCTTTTCGCGGATATTGAGCGACAGCACGCCCGGACGCGCAGCGCTGGCGGCGGGTGCAACAGGCGGCGAATTGCGGTCGGCCATGATCAGGGAAACACACTCCGGTAGTCCAGCAGCACCACTTCCGCGACCAATCGCGGCTGCAGCGGATGTGCGACCAGCAGTCGCTGCCGCAATAGTGATCGATGATAGCGAAAGAGCGCCCGGGGCGCCACCGCGCCCGCCAGCACGGCCAGCGGCACGGCGAAATCGGGATTGAACAGCGGCGTGCCACCGCTGACCACGCGGCCAAGGTCGGCGGTCCAGGCGATCAGCCAGTCGATGGCCTGGCCCAGCCGCGCCTTGCGCTCCTCGCGTGGGGCGGCGTCGATGCGCGCGGCCAGTGCCACTGACGACATCGACTT
Organism: Betaproteobacteria bacterium; assembly: GCA_031361405.1. Classification (GTDB taxonomy): domain Bacteria; phylum Pseudomonadota; class Gammaproteobacteria; order Burkholderiales; family Casimicrobiaceae; genus VBCG01. Next base: position 391 of record JANMCS010000352.1, on the reverse strand, counting down.
CGGCACCGACAGCGCGTCGAGCCAGAATTTGCGTTCCTGCTGCAGCGACGGATCGGCCAGCGCCATGGCCACCAGCGGCGCGCCCCCCGCCTGCCCGAGCAGCGATCGACTGTTGGTGACGCCCAGCGCTGCCATCCACGTCTGGGCGGTGGCGGCATCCGCCCGCGGCGCCGGCACGCGGCGGCAGCGACTGCGAATGGTGGCCGGCAACCGGCCGGGTTGATGCGCGATCAGCATGAGGAAGGTTTCGGGCGGCGGCTCCTCGAGCGTTTTCAACAGCGCGTTGGCGGCCGCGGCATGCATTGACTCGGCCGGCACGATCACCGCCACCTTGGCGCGCCCCCGATGGCTGGTGACGTGCGCCCACCGCGTGAGCGCGCGGATCGCGTCG
>JANMCS010000344.1:0-7870 GCA_031361405.1 Betaproteobacteria bacterium | reverse complement strand
TCGCGCCGCGCGGGTGCGCCGCTCGACGTCGCCCGGGCCCAGCACCGGCTGGCCCGGTGTCATTGGCGGCGATGCCTTGACGTAATCGACGAAGCGCCGCGCCTCCTCCAGCACGCCGCCCTCGCCATCATAGACGGCGGGCGCGATGAAGATCGACAACATGTTGTTGCGCAGCACCGTATCGGCGGGATCGGAGCTGCGTCCGGTGGAGATCGCGCCCGCCAGCAGGTCGGTCAGGATCGACAGGCCCGACCCCTTGTGCGCCCCGATGGTCAGCAGCGCGCCCCCGTCGTAGAAATCCTTCGGGTCCGTGGTCGGTGCGCCGTGCTTGTCGACGATCCATCCTTCCGGTACCTGTTCGCCCTTGTTCATCGCGACCATCAGCTTGCCCTCGGCCACGGTCGATGTCGTGATGTCGAGAATGGCCGGATCACCGCCCGCCAGAGGCACGCCGATCGCCAGCGGATTGGTCGAGAGCCGGCGATCGCCACCGCCAAACGGGGCCACCCGCTGCGCGCCGGACGTGTTGAGAAAGTGCAGCGATACCTGGCCCGCTGCCGCCGCCATTTCCGCCCAGTCGCCCAGCCGCCCCAGGTGTCCGCAGTTGCGCAGGCCGATCATCGCGATGCCCTTCTGCGCAGCCTTGCGGATGCCGAGCGCAGTGGCGAATTCACCCGTGGTCTGCCCGAAGCCGCGATTGCCGTCGATGATGGCGATGGTGTCGCTGTCGAACACGATCGTCGGCGGCGTATTGGGCTTCAGCCAGCCGTCGCGTACCCATTCGAGATATTTGCCGACGCGCAGCACGCCATGCGAATCGTGACCCACCAGGTTGGAGTCGACGAGGCGGCGCGCGATGGTGCGCGCCTCGTCGGCGTGGGAGCCACCGGCCTGCATGATGGAAGCGACGAGGTCGATCAGTTTTGCGGCGGGTACGTTTGTCATGGGCATTCTGGTGGGATTGGGAAGCGTGCCTGGGGGGCCTGGCCCGCGCCATGGCCAGGCGCGCTGACGGGCCGGTGATTATACGAAGCCCGGTCGCAATTCACCACATGGTTAACAGCTGTCGAGGTAGCGGCAGGGCTGTCCAGCGGCCTCCGGTTGCGCTCCCTGCATAGCGCGCTATAGTTGCACTGCGGAAAACAGCGCCAGGTCTGGCGCCCACCCTCCGTCGCCCTGCAAGTGCGGACCGGCGTTCGCAACGTCTGCCACTCCACCGCGGGAGTTCGCGATGACTCTGCTTCGAAGCCTGACGCCCCGCTTGCGCATTGCCTTCGCCATCGTGGTGGCGTCGCTGGTGCTCGCGGCCATGCCGCAATCCCTGTTTGCCCAGACCAAGGCAGCCCCCGGCGCCAAGAAGGCCGTGCCCGAAGTCGATGCCGAAAAATTGTTTGCGGCCATCGTCAAGGTCAACGTCCGTGCCACGCCCGACGCCCGCAGCTCCGCGTCGCTCGGCCCCGAACGCGAGGGCACGGGCATCGTCGTCGGCGACAAGGGCTTGATCCTCACGATCGGCTACCTGATCGTCGAGGCCGAGGAAATCACGGTAAGCGACAGCAAGGGGCGCACGCTGGCCGCCAAGGTCGTCGGCTACGACCATGCCACCGGCTTCGGTCTCGTGCGCACATTGGCCCCGCTCGACGTCAAGCCCGTGGTGTTCGGCGACTCCACGCGCGTGGCCGAGCGCGAACCGGTGATGATCGCATCGGTGGGCGAGGACGCCATCTCGTTCGCCTTCGTCGTCAGCAAGCGGCCGTTTTCGGGCAGCTGGGAATACGCGCTCGACCAGGCCATCTTCACCAGCCCGCCCATCCTCAACTGGAGCGGCGCTGCGTTGCTCGACAGGGACGGCAAGCTGCTGGGCGTCGGCTCGCTCATCGTGCGCGACGCCACGCTCGAAGAGCCGAAGGTGCCGGGCAACATGTTCGTGCCGATCGACCTTCTGAAGCCGATCATGGCGGACATGGTGCAGGTCGGGCATCGCGCCGGCCCGGCCCGCCCGTGGCTTGGCGTTGCCACCGATGAAGTCCAGGGTCGGCTGGTGGTCAGCCGTGTATCGCCCGACGGTCCGGCCGACCAGGCCGGCGTGAGGGTCGGCGACATCATCCTCGGCGTGGGCGGCGAAGGCGTGCGCTCGCAGCCCGAGTTCTATCGCAAGGTGTGGGCCCGCGGCGGTGCCGGCGCGGCCATTCCGCTGAAGCTGCTGCAGGGCGTGGACGTGAACGAAGTGCCTGTCGTGTCGATCGACCGCGTCGACTACTTCCGCTCGCCCACCACGTATTGAGCGACGCCGGGATCGCGTCAGTCGATCCTGGCGCCCGACTCCTTCACCACCCGCGCCCACTTCGCGGTTTCGCTTTTGACGTAGCCGCTGAATTCATCCGGCGTGCCGCCCACGACCACCTCGCTGCCATCGGCGGCGAGCTTCGCGCGAAATTCCGGATCCGCCAGCACCGCAACGATCTCGGCATTGAGTTTCTTCACGATGTCGGCCGGCGTTCCTGCCGGTGCCCAGATCCCGAACCACGCCTCGAGGTCGAAGCCGTTGGGCATCGCCTCGAGCAACGTCGGCACGTCGGGCAACAGCGGATGGCGTTTGGGGCTGGTCACCGCGAGTCCGCGCAGCTTGCCGGCCTTCACGTGCGGCAGCGCCGTGGACAACGTCGGAAATCCGAATTGCGTTTGCCCCGACAGCATCGACGTGATGATCTCAGGCGCGCCCTTGTATGGCACGTGCACGGCATCGATGCCGGCCGCGGTCTTGAACATCGCGCCCGCCAGGTGCGCCTGGCTGCCGTTGCCGCCGGAGCCGAAATTCATTGCGCCGGGTTTCGCCTTGGCCAGCGCGATCAATTCCACCACCGAGTTGGCCGGCAGGTCGTTCGGCACGATCAGTAACGACGGCATCTTGATCAGCAGCGCGATGGGGACAAAGTCCTTGACCGGATCGTAGCCCACCTTGCCGTACAGGCTGGGATTGACCAGGTGCGACGACGTCGCGAGCATCATCGTGTAGCCGTCGGCCGGTTGCTTGGCCGCGTGCTCGGCGCCGACATTGCCGCCCGCCCCGCCCTTGTTTTCGATGACCACGGGCTGGCCCAGGCGCGCACTGAGTTTCTCGGCGACGTTGCGCGACAGCACATCCGGCGCGGAACCCGCGATGAACGGCACCACCAGCTTGAGAGGCTTGTTCGGGTATTGGGCCGCAGCGGAAAATGCCGACAACATCGCCAACAACGCTACGGTGGCGCGCATCACATTTCGCATGGTCGCATCCTCAACGGTTCGAATTATCCCGACCCTCGCGTGCTTCGAGGATCGCGTGAATGGTAGCCAAACGCGTGCGCATGAACAATGCCTGCGCTGCCGGCGACAATTCCGCGGCTACGGTGGCCAGGCCGCGGATGCGCAAGCGCTCGCGCAACGCGGGCGATTGGGCCACGTCGCGCATGTGCCTCGCCGCATCGTCGAGATCGGGCTCCGCCCAATGCTGGCCGCGCCGATACGGGCCTGCATCCTGCTTCAATTCCGTCACCTGGTAGTCGACCAGCAACGCGTTGTCCGCGCGCGTGAAGTCGACATTGCCCGACCATCCGGTGGCGATCACCGCCTTGCCGCAGGCCATTGCCTCGGCCATGCCCAGGCCGAAGCCCTCGGCGCGATGCAACGACACGAAACAGTCGACGCTTGCCATCAGCGTCCACAGCATCGGGCGCGCAAGGTAACCATCGAGCAGCGTGATCCGTGGCTCGTCGCGCATCAGTGCGGCAAGCCGCGCCTTGAGATCGGGCTGGTATTCGAGGTTGCCGATCTTGAGCAGCAGGCGCACGCGCTCGCCGCCGGGGAACGCACGCCTGAACGCTTCGGCCACGCCCAGCGGATTCTTGCGCTCGGGCACGCTCAGCACATCGCACATCGACAGGAACGCGATTTCATCATGATGCAAGCCGAAGCGAAGCCGATCCGGCGCAAGGTCGGGGCACTCGACACATAACGGCATGCGCACCACTGGTACCGGCGACTTTGCAGCAAACGCCTGTTGGCAAAACGCCGATGGCGCCCAGATTTCGTCGAGATAATCGAAGGCCGGAAGCCAGGCGTCGGGGAACTCGGCCAGCTCCCACGCCCAGCAACCGATGTTGTAGCGCCCATCGAACAACGACGCGCCCAGACTCGCATGCGCCACCTGCATCTGGTCGGCATTGATCTGGAAAAGGTTGATCGCGTGCAGGTGCTGGGTGCGCTCGATGTCGGGCAGGTCCTCGTTCATCCGCGACATGTTGCCCACGCGAAAATTGATCGTGGCCACCGGCACGGCCGCCGCCTTCAGCACGCGCAACGTGGAGCGCGCCCACTCACCGACACCGCTCTCGGCCGCGAGATAGCCGATCACATTGATGCCGGCATCCTCGTCCAGCCGCCGCGACCGCGCTTCCGGCGCATGCGCGGGATAGACGACCGTACCGGGTGATGTCGCCAGGATGACGCCACCACCCGCGGCCGATGCCGGCGTGACAAGCGGCGGCGTCGCGTAACTGTCGTCGAAGTACGCCTTGCGCATCAGCGCATGGCGCACCCGATGCCGGAATGCCTGCGACGTCAGCGGCTTCACGGCGGCACGCAATCCCCACGCCGCGCGATAGACCACGCGATACACGGCACGCAAGGGTCCGGCGTCGCTGGTGCCGCGCGCCAGGTCAGCACCAGCCCCACGCGGTTGCGCGGCGTCGATGGCTTCCGTGACGTTGCACGTCCACCCGCCAGCGCCGCGCGCACCGGCGCGATGAACGCCTCGGGAAATTTTTCCTGTTCGCCCGCATGCTCGACCAGCCACTGCGCGAAGCCGCGGCCATGCTTGCCGGTCACATCCGGAAACGCGGCCTGCAGATCCGGGCGCCGGCGATACAGCGCATGGGCGAGCCGCGTAAGCCACGGCGTGCGGCGGTGCTCGGGCTGCGGCGAATTGAGCCATTCCAGCAGGAAGGCCTGTCCCGCCGCAGTCCACAGGTCGGGATGGGGCTCGTCCCAGGCAAATTCCTCCCGGTAGCAGCGGCGCACCAGGTCGGGAATGATGGTGCCGTCCGCCATCCTGGCGAACACGTAAGGCAGCGTGCGGCACGTGTCGAAGCCATTGCGTTGCAATGCCGCGGCGTAATCGTCCGCGAGTGCGCGCATCACGGGGCCGACCGTGTCGAGCGTATAGCGGTCCTGATGCTTGCTGAAGGTACGCGCGCCGGGCGTGAATCCGGAGAAGTGAAAGAACAGCAGCGGGCGACCGTTGACCGCAGGATGGCCGTCGTCACCGGCGGCCACCGCGCGATGATTGAGATTCCAGTAGGCGACGTTCCAACCCGCGTCGCGTTCGATTGCAACACCCGGGTTCATCCCCGGCACGAGGTCGATCCACTTCTGGTCGGTGAAGAGGCCGCGCGGAATATCAACGACGCAATCGCGCAGCAGCTTGCTTTGCCACCAGCGCACGAAGCGGCGCGTGTCCTCGGTCTGCATCAGTGCAATGAAACCCAGGTTGTAGCTGCCGCTTTGCAGGATCGCCAGTTCGGTGGGATTGCGGCCGTCATCGAGGCGATCGGTGAGGTGGGGCGTCAGCACGATCTCGGCGTGGTCGAGGCGCGACAGGATCGGCGTCACCGCACCATACACATGGATGTCGGGGTCGAAATAGATGACCTTCTCGTAGCCGCGCGCGAACAGCGCCTCGAAGGCCCATGGTTTGATGGCCGTGTTGAGCTCGAGGATCGTGTACTGGAACGTGAAGCGATCGAACTTGGGCAGACCCAGGTCACGGATCGACAGCTCCTCATAGTCGTCGCGCTCGTCGCGGGCTTCGAACGGTCCGTCGCAGCCGACGACAAACGCGTCAAGGCCGGGATTGTGGGCGCGCACGCTCGCCACCAGCGTGCGGGCGAAATGCCGGTAATTGTTCGAGACAATCGTGAAGAAGCAAGTCTTGGTCATTGCGCGTGCTGGGCATCCCGAAACGACCACATCCGCTGGTCCCGCGGATGATTCCAGGCACCGATGCGCTCCGCCGCGAGGCCGGCGTTGCCCGCCACCCAGCGAATTTCGTCCGCGCTGTAATGGTAAGGATCGGCGTCGAGATAGGAAACAATGCCGCCGGGCACATGGGGCAACGCGTCGAGATGGGCGCTGGTCGGCGCCTCGAAGAACGTGGCAAAGAAGCGGGCGCCGGGATGCAGCACCTTGCGCACTTCCACCATGCACCGGAGGATGTGATTGAGCGGCAGGTGCGTGAACACCGACGTTGCGATCGCGCAATCGAAGCGGGTGGCGAAGCGAAACAATTCAAAGTGGGCATTGACGAGCAGGTGCGGCTCTTTCCGATCAAGCTGCAGTTGCGCAATCTCGTGGGTGCCGGCATCGATCAGCGACGCATTGATATCGATGCCGTAGTAGTGGCCCGGCTCGAGATAGCGGATGAAATGAACGCCGCCGCGCAGCGCGCCGCAACCGACATCCACGAGCCGCTGTCCGGGCTGCAGTCCCTGCGACTTCAGGAAATCGAATTGCAGGGCGCCCATTTCGTCCCACAACCCGCCGACGAACGTGCGATGCTCGCCCGCTGCGATCTCGGCCGGATCCAGTTGCCGTCCGTATTCGTTGATTTTCATGCCCGTTGGCTCCACGGCCCGCCTGCCGATCCATAATGTACGCGATCATTTTAATGCGGCACGAGGATACCTGATCGATGGGTCTGGGTTGGTTGCGCCTGCTACTTTCACTGCTGGTGATCGACGCCCACTACGGCGGCTTTCGCCTGCTGGTCCAGCCGCGGCTGGTCAACGCCCTGGGCGTGGATCGCCTCGCGTTCGTCGGCGAGGGTGAAGTGGCCATCGCGGGATTCTTCGTCATCAGCGGCTACGTGATCGCCTACGTGCTGGCGCGCAAATACGATCCGGCATCGTGGCGCGGTGTCGGCTTGTTCCTGCTCGGCCGGGCGCTGCGGATCTATCCCCTCTATCTGCTGGTGTTCGCCGCCTTTTGGGCGATGCTGGCCTTGGCCGGCGCGGCGCCGCAGATGGGCTCGGCGCAACTCGCCAACAACCTGCTGCTGCTGCCGCTGGGTGTGGTGGCCCTGCTGGGCGACCATGTGCACCTGGGGCCGATGCAGCTCACCGGGCAATTGCTGATCGGTCCGGCGTGGACGCTGTGCTTCGATCTCCTGTTCTACGTCCTCGCCCCGTTCCTGCTGGTGTGGAAGCGCCCGCTGTGGATCATGTGGGGCGTCGGGCTGGTCTACTTCGTAGCCTTTGCGTTCACGCTCGATCCGCGACCGCCGATCTGGTTCGCGTACCTCTACACCAGTCCCATTGCCTATCTCTTCGCCTTTGCCAGCGGCGCGCTGGTGTTTCACCATGGCGACCGGTTCGCCGCCAATCGCCTGGGGCTGGTCGCACTCTTCATCGCGCTTTTCTGGCTCACCTATTTTCCGCTGGGCTTCACCAATACCGCGTTGAACCAGTTGCTGGCCATTCTCGTGCTCACGGCACTGGTGGCCACGCTGAAGGATTTCGGCAAGGGCCGCAAATGGGATCGCCTGTTCGGCGATCTCACCTACGCGACCTATCTGCTGCACCTGCCGCTCCTGCTGCTGCTGGAACGATTCCAGGTGGCCGGCGCGCCATGGTGGGGTCTGCTCCTGACTTACGCGCTGGCTTGGATGCTGCTGTACACATTCGAGTATCCGCTCGATCGCGGGCGCGACACCATCCACCGTCGCCTGAGTGCCAATCCGGCATCGCCCGCGCGCACGTTCAGGCTGGCGTCCGGCGTCATCGTTGTCGTGCTGACGGCCGCTGCCGTGACGAGCTATGTGCGCAACGGCTTGCAC
>JANMCS010000312.1:0-17955 GCA_031361405.1 Betaproteobacteria bacterium | reverse complement strand
CACGCGCCAGCCGGCGATGCGGGACGTGAGGCCGTAGCCTGCAATCAGCTCCTGGTACAGCGGCAGCACGCGGCGTCCGAACGTGATCACGCCGATGCGCCCGCCCAGCATGCATGCCGTCAGCAGTCCCGCTTCGGTCATGCCGACCACCGGGATCGACAGCAACTCGCGTGCGCCGCGCAGTCCGGTGTCGTAGGACACGGCGAGCACCACCGCGTCGCATGGCGGTGCATGCTGGGCGACCAGCGCGATCGTCGAATGTTCGGCGATCGCGTGTTCCGCGCGCGTGCCGATCACCCGGGCGCCGAAGGTGCCGGTGACGGCAACGATTTCGGTACCCGGCGACGCCGCGCTGGTGGCCTCGGCCGTGACCTTTTCGGAAACGATCGCTGACGTGTTCGGATTGACGACGAGAATGCGCACGGGATCTCGCTTGGGCGGGCTGGCGGGGGGTCAGGCAAATACGGCGGCGAGGTCGATCTCGTCCTCGCCGGGCGGCGTCAATTCGAGGGAATGCTCGACGTGATCGAGGTGCTCGATCATCAGCGCGGCGGCACGCTCGGGATCGCGGGCCTCGATGGCGTCGATGAGCCCGGAGTGTTCATCGTAGGGGCACGACGGCACGTCCGGCGCGTCGTACAGGATGATCACGAGGCAGGTCAGCGACTCGAGTTCGCGCATGGTGCGCGCAAGGAACGTATTGCCGGCGATGTCGGCAATGATCTGATGGAAGTCGCCGGACAGCCGGATGATCGTGCGCTTGTCGTTGGCATGCCGCGCCGCCGATTCGAGCTTGACGTGGTCGCGCAGCTTGCGGATATCGGCCGTCGTGGCATTGCGCGCCACCCGGCGGATGAGATCGGGCTCGATCAGGCGCCGCGCTTCGAACACTTCGCGCGCTTCGTCCACCGTGGGGCTGCTGACAAAGGCGCCGCGGTTGGCGATCAACGTGACGATGCGGTCGTGCGTCAGCCGGGCCAATGCCTGCCGCACCTGGGTGCGGCTGACGCCGAACACGGCCGCCAGGCGTTCCTCGCCCAATTTGGTGCCGGGCGGAAGCCGATGCTCCAGGATGGCGCCGAGGATGCGCTGGAAGATGAGGTCGACGCTCCGGGGGGTGCCGGCACGCCGGCCGGGAAGGTCGGGGATGCGGGCCGCCAGGTCGGGCTTGGGGCTGGCGAAGGCCGGTGCCTTGGGTGGTGGGACGGGTGTTTCCATGTCTGTGAATTGATTGATTGGATACAATTTGACCAACGCCTTCCCATCGAATGTAGCGCCATCGTTATTGTATTGCAAGATAAAACAGGGAATTATCTGGACCGCCACCAGTAAAGTCGATGGATTATGGCGAAATTATTTGACAAATTGGATACAAACCTTTTCAATGGTTGTATCCAAAAGCGAGAATATTATTGTGCGCTGCGGAACGCATCTTGCGAGGGTCCAGGGGATATCAAGCAACACGCACCTGCACGCACCACATGGGTGAGCGCGGGCGCCAACGGGAGCAACGGCAATGTTTCGATTCGGACAGTGGCTGGTGGCAGTGGCGGTGGCAGGCGTGGTCGGATGCGGCAGCGTCGCGGCGCAGGAAAAAATCCGGATCGCCGGCAATTTCTCGCTGGAACATTCGTCGTCGGTGGCGATCGAGCAGTTCAAGAAGGACGTCGAGGCCGCCACCGGCGGCAAGCTCGTCGTCGAAGTGTTCCCCGCGATGCAGCTGGGCGGCGCGCAGGAAAACGTGACGCAGGTTCGCGCCGGCACGATCATGATGACGTGGGTCGGCATGGCGTTCCTGTCGCGCACCGTGCCCGAACTCGAGGCCGTCAGCCTGCCGTTCATGTACCCGAATCGCGAAGTTGCCTACAAGGTGATGGACGGGCCGATCGGCACGCTGATCGACCAGAAGATGGCCGACAAGGGCTTCATCTCGCTCGGCTTCATGGAGCTCGGTCCCCGCCAGGTGACCAACAGCGTGCGTCCGATCAAGACGATGGCCGACTTGAAGGGCCTGAAGATCCGCCTGCAGCCCAACGAAACGCATCTCGCCACATTCCGCGCTCTGGGCGCCAATCCGATCGCGATGGACATCCGCGAGGTGTATTCGGCGATGGAGCAGAAGGTGATCGACGGGCACGAGAATCCGTACGCGCTGATCATCGACAGCCGGTTCTACGAAGTGCAGAAATACGTGTCCAATACGGCGCACTTCTTCGATTTCATCGCGGTGGTGGCCAATCGGAAGAAGTTCGAGGCGCTGTCGCCTGAATTCCAAACAGCCATCAAGACGGCCATGGCGAAAGCCGTCGCGTCGCAGCGCCTCGCCGCGACCAAGGCTGACGCCACGGCACTGGCCGAGCTGCAGAAGAAGGGCATGCAGTACGACGCCATGCCGCCCGCCGAGCGCGAAGCCATGATCAAGGCCACCGCCGGCGTGGTCGACGACATCAGGAAGCGCGTCGGACCTGAACTGGTCGACCGCGTGCTGGTCGAGGTGAAGAAGGCCGGCGGCTAGAGCCGCGGCGGAAGGCCCGACTCCATGAGCCGCCCACACGACGGACACCTGGCTGCGATCAAAGGGCCGCTGCGGCCCTATGCCCGCCTTCTTCTTGCGCTCGACACCGCCGCTGGCTGGACCATCGTCCTGTTGTTGACGACGATGGTGGCCGTGGTGGCGGTACAGGTCCTGCTGCGCTACGCGACCAACACGTCTTTCGGCTGGGCCGATGAATTGTCGCGGCTCACGTTCGTCTGGTCGATCTTCCTCGCCATTCCGCTGGGCATTCGCGCCGGCGTGCATATCGGCATGGAGATTCTCACGTCGCGGTTTTCGGCGCGGGTCCAGCGCGCGCTCGCGCGACTCATGGCCGTCATCGCCGCGGGCCTGATGGTGCTCGTCGCATGGCAATCCGCCGTCGTGGCCTTCGACCAGTGGGACGAGAAGATGGCGTCGATGGAAGCGAGCGCGGCCTGGTTCATCGTCGCCGTGGCGCTCGGTTGCGCGCACTCGGCGCTGCACCTGGTGCTGATCGCGTTCGACGGCCCGCCCACGGGCAAGACGCTGGTGGCCACGGAATGAGCGCGCCGGGCCGCCTCAGGTGCGAATGGCCCCGCAGCGCGGCAGCGCGGAGGGAGGTCAATTGAGCCTGCTCATCATCATTGTGTTCATGGGCATTGCGCTGCTCGGCATGCCGCTCGCGTTCGCGCTGGGCATCGGCGGCGTTGCCGGGCTGATTGCCAGCGACGTCGACTTCAATCTCCTGCCCACGCGGATGATGAATGCGATCAACGCATTTCCGCTGATGTCGATCCCGTTCTTTATCCTCGCCGGCGAGTTGATGATGAAGGCCGGGATCATGGAGCGCCTGATCGATCTCGCCAACGCGGTGGTGGGGCGGGTGCGTGGCGGCTTGGCGCACGTGACGATGCTGGCGGGCCTCGGCCTGTCCACGGTGTCGGGCGCGGCCGTGGCCGATGCCAGCGCGTTGGGCAGCACGTTGATCCCGTCGCTGCGCAAGCACTACGGCCTCGGTTTCTCGACCGCCGTGGTGGCCGCGGCCGCCAACCTCGGGCCGATCATTCCACCGTCCGGCGCGATGATCGTCTACGCGTTCATGGCAGGTCCCACCGTTTCAGTCGGCGGGATGTTCATGGCCGGCGTGGTTCCCGGGCTGATCCTGGTCGCGATGATGATGGCGATGTGCTCGTACTTTGCCATCAAGCGCAACTACCCGCTGACCGGCGAGGCCTTCTCGTGGGTGCGCATCGGGCATGAATTGAAGCGCTCGCTGGTCATCTTCATGATGCCGGTCGTGGTGATCGGCGGCATCGTGGGCGGGGCCTTCACCGCGACGGAAGGCTCCGCGATCGCCGTGGTCTACGCGATGGCCATCGGCTTCTTCGTCACGCGGCGACTGAAACTTTCGGACATGCCGGAGGCGATGATCCGCACGGCGATCACGTCGGCCGTGGTGGGCGCGATGATCGCATTTGCGTCCGTCGTGACGTACATGCTCACCGTGGACCTGTTGCCGGCGCAGCTGTCGCAATTGCTGCGTTCGATGACCAGCAATCCGCTGGTGTTCAACCTGCTGGTTGCGGTGGCGCTGTTCATCGTCGGCATGTTCCTCGAGTCGAACGCGGCCTACATCATGCTGGTGCCGCTGCTGCATCCGATTGCGCTGCAGTACGGCATCGCGCCGCTGCACTTCGGTTTCCTCTTCGTGTTCAACCTCGTCATCGGCATGTTGACGCCGCCGGTGGGCGTCGTGCTGTTCGTGTTGTGCGGGATCACCGGCATCAAGCTCGGGGAACTCGTACGCAATGTGTGGCCGTTCATTGCCGCGATGTACGTGCTTCTGTTCGTCTGCATGTTCTATCCGCCCCTGGTGCTCTGGTTCCCGAAGCTCCTCGGCTACTGATACTCCGGCCTACGCGATGGTCACCGGCACCTTGTCTCCATCCGCGCGCTTTGCCGCGGCGGAAAAATTCATCGGCTGGATCACGCCCTCGGCCAACACGGTGGTGGAACGGATCACGCTGGGTATCCTGCGCGAGTTTCCGACGGTGTCGCCGCATTTTTCACGGACGTCTGTCGTGGGCGCGCGCGATCCGTTTCCGACCAGCTACGACTTTACCGACATGGTGGCGGCGGCGCGGCTGCTCGGTGACGCGCAGCTCGATGTGGTGGCCTGGAATGGCAGCAAGGGCGGCAGCCTCGACTTTGCGCTGGACCATGACCTGGTGGCGCGCATCGAAGCTCTGACGGGTGCGAAGTCCACCACGTCGACGCTGGCCATCGACCAGGTACTGCGCGAGGACGGCGTCACCCAATATGCGCTGGCCTGTCCGTATGTCGATGCGTACCGGGAGCGCATCGTCGCCACCTTCGAGCGCGAAGGCTACCGGTGCGTGGCGGCGCGCAATTCGGGCTTGACCGACAACTATTCGTTTTCGCAGATTGCCCCGGACGACATCGTGGCGATGCTGCGCGACGTGGCCCGCGCCAAACCGCAGGTGATCATCACGTTCTGCACCAATTTTCCGGCCGCGCCGCTGGTCGCGGAAATGGAGGACGAACTCGGCATCCCGATCTACGACACGGTCACGATGGGCGTGTGGGGCGCGCTGCGTCTCGCCGGCATCGACACAATGCCCGGGCGCGCCTGGGGCCGGGTGTTCGCGCGATGACACCGGCGTCGCCATCGCTGTTGGTTCGCGGCGCGCAGGTGCTGACGATGGATGACGAGCGTCGGCAGTGGCCCGCCGCGGACATCGTGATCGAAGATGGCGTGATCCAGGCCATCGGTCCCGACGTGTCGCGCGAATGGCCACGCCCGTTCGCGCGAACGATCGACGGCAACGGGCTGCTGGCGATGCCCGGCCTCATCAATGCACATTTCCACTCGCCGGGCACGTTGATGAAAGGCTCGCTCGACGGGTTGCCGCTCGAGATCTTCATGCTGTACGAGGTTCCGCCGCTGGCGACGGACGGCGCGGCTGCAACGCGACAAGGGTACGTCGGCACGATGCTGGGCGCGATGGAGATGCTGCGCCGGGGCGTGACGGCGGTCCACGATGACGCGTTTCACGTGCCGATCGCCACCGCAGCGGCTATCGACGCGATCATGCAGGCCTATGCGGACGTCGGCATCCGCGCCACCGTGGCCATCGACCAGCCCAACATCGTGGAGTACGACAAATATCCGTACCTGCGCGAACTGCTGCCGGACGATGCGCGTCTGGTGATGGAGCGGGCGCCACGCCAAAGCGGCGCCGAGTTGCTCGCGCTCTATGACCATCTCATCCGCAAGTGGCACGGCGCGGCCGACGGCCGGCTGCGCGCCGCCGTATCGTGCTCGGCGCCGCAGCGCGTGACGCACGACTACTTTGCCGGATTGTCGGCCCTCAGCAAGGCGCACGACCTCCCATTCAACATCCACATTCTCGAAACGAAGTTGCAACGCGTTCTCGGCGCCGAAAAATTCGGCAAGTCACTGGTGCGCTATGTGCACGACCTGGGCTTTCTGGATGCACGAATGATGGTCATTCACGCGATCTGGGTCGACGACGCCGACATCGAGCTGCTGGCGAAGTCGGGCTGCACGGTCGCGCACAATCCGGTGTGCAACCTGCGGCTGGGCAGCGGCGTGATGCCGTTTCGAAAGCTGCGCGACGCCGGCGTCCCGGTGTGCCTGGGCAGCGACGAGGCCATCAGCGACGACTCGATCAACCTGTGGCTTGTGGCCAAGACAGCGGCGCTGGTGCACACGATCGCCGATCCGGATTACCTGTCGTGGCCGAAGGCGCCGGAAATTCTGGAGGCGCTCACGCGCGGTGGCGCGCGCGCAATGCGGCTTGCGGACACCATCGGCCAACTGGCGCCGGGATTCGCCGCCGACCTCGCCATCCTCGATCTCGACACGCTGGCCTTCACGCCATGCAACAACCTCGAGCGGCAACTCGTCCACTGCGAGGATGGCAGCTCGGTTCGCTACACCATCGTGGCTGGCCGGGTCGTGTTCGAGGCAGGCCGGCTGACCACCGTGGACGAACGCGCGTTGCGCGCCGAGGCGCGCGCGCTGGCCACTGCAGGGCGTCCGCGGCAGGAGGAAGCCGCCGCCGCCGCGCGGCAACTCGAACCGCATTACCGCGCGATGTACCTCCGCGCGGCCCACCAGGATGTCGGACTCAACCGCTGGCTTGCATGACCCCATGTCCACTCTCTCCCAACGAAGGATCCCTGCCATGAAATCACCACTGCTCGTGTCGACCGCCCTGTTGATTGCCGCCGCGCTGGCGGGTACCGCATTTGCCCAAACCCCGACGACGATGCGCGTCGCGGGCAACTTCTCGTCGAACAAGAATCACGTCGACGCGATCGAGAAGCCGTTCTTCGGCGCCTTACCTGCCGCGCTGGGCACACCGGCGATGGCGATGAACTACAACCCGATGGACGTGGTGAACGTGCAGGCCGCGGATGCGTTGCGCCTGCTGCGGTCGGGTACTTTCGATGTGATGTCGGTGCAGATCGGCATGGCGTCGCGCGACGATCCGTTCTTCGAGGGCATCGACCTGATCGGCGTGTCGACGAACATGAAGGACCTGCGCAAGGCGGTGGATGCCTATCGCGAAGTGTTCGATCAACGGCTGCAGACGAAATTCAAGGCCAAGGTGCTTACGCTGTGGCCGTTCGGTCCGCAGGTGTTCTATTGCAACAAGCCGATCAAGTCGGTCGAGGACATCAAGGGTTTGAAGGTCCGCAGCTTCACGCCGTCGATGGCGGCGCTGATCCAGTACCTGGGCGGCACGCCGGTCACGTTGCAGTTCTCCGAGGTGTATCCGGCGCTGCAGCGCGGGGTGGCCGACTGCGGCGTCACGTCGCCGACGTCGGGCAACTCGGGCAAGTGGGGTGAGGTGACCAGCTTCTTCATGCCGCTGTCGGTCTCGGGATCGGTGCAGGGCCACTTCATGAACCTCGACTACTGGAACAAGTTCACACCCGAGCAGCAGAAGAAGATCACCGCCGAATTCAAGCGGATGGAAGACCAGATGTGGGAGCTGGCTGACAGTGCCAACGCCGACGCCGTCAACTGCAACATCGGCAAGGAACCGTGCAAGGAAGGCGTCAAGTTCAACATGACGCTGGTGCCGGTGACGCCGGCGGACGAGGCCAAGATCAAGGCCGCGGTCACCGCCTCGGTGCTGCCGCTCTGGAAGCAGACGTGCAACAAGGTCGATCCGAAGTGTGCCGACGCGTGGAATGCGACGGTGGGCGCCGCGCGCGGATACAAGATCGAGTAGTCGCCACCTGTCCGGACCGGCCGTGCCAGCGGGCACGGTCGGAGATCAATCACAAGGATTACCGATGAACAATCCCATCAGCCGCGTCGTGGAGCCCTTGGCGCGCATGGCGGCCATCGTCTGCGGGTACGGGGTGCTGCTGCTGTCGGTGGTGGTGTCCATCGACATCGTCGGCCGCAAGCTTTTCGGCTTCACCTTCCAGGGCACCGACGACATGGGCGGCTACGTGTTGGCGATCATTGCCGTGGTGGGCGCCTCCTATACGATGGCGATGCGCGGCCATACGCGGGTCGACGTCTTCCTGGTGCGCTTTTCCGCCGGCTGGCAACGGATCCTCAACACCGTCGCGATGATCACGATGGCGGCATTCGCGGCATTTGCCGCGTGGCGCGGCAGTGACGTGTTGATGGAGTCCATCGAGTTCCAGAGCGTCGCCAGCAACCCGCTGCAGACGCCACTGTGGCAGCCGCAGTTGCTCTGGGTGATCGGTCTCACGCTGTTCGCGCTCATTTCGTTGGTGTATGCAGTGCACGCGCTGGTGCTGCTGGCCCGCAGCAGTCCGGATCTCAATCGCTTCTACGGACCTGCCAGCGCCCAGGACGAGCTCGAGGCCGAACTGACGGCCCGTGCCGAGCGTGAGGCGCAGGCCGAGCAGGGAGCGCGCAAATGATCGATGTCACCGGCGCCACCATCGGCTTCATCCTGCTCATCGGCCTGATGTCGCTGGGGCTGCATGTCGCGTTTGTCATGTTCGCCATCAGCATGCTCGGCGGGATCTTCTATCTCGGCTGGCCGGCCACATTGCAGTTCGGCACGCAGTACTGGGGCGCCACCAACAACTTCGTGCTGGTGGCGATTCCATTGTTCGTGCTGCTGGGCGAATTGCTGGTGCGCGGCGGCTTCACCGACCGCATGTACGTCTCGCTGTCCGACTGGCTGAATCCGCTGCCCGGTGGCCTGCTGCACACGAACATCGGCGCGTCGGCCATGTTTGCCGCCGTGTCCGGTTCATCCGTGGCCACTGCGGCCACGATCGGCACGGTCGCGATCCCGGCCTTCAAGGGTCGCAACTACGATCAACGTCTTGTGCTCGGGTCGATCGCGGCGGGCGCCACGCTGGGCATTCTCATTCCGCCGTCGATCAACATGATCATCTACGGCGCGATGACCAACACGTCGGTGGGCCGGTTGTACGCCGCCGGCGTGATCCCGGGGCTGCTGCTCACAGGGTTGTTCATGGCCGTGATTGTCGTCGCGTGCTGGTGGAAGCCGTCGCTGGCCGGCGCGGTGTCGGCTCCCGCGCCGCTGCGCGAACGCTTGCGGCGCCTGATCGACCTGCTGCCGCCGCTGGTGTTGTTCACCGTCGTGATGGGCAGCATCTACCTCGGCTGGGCCACGCCCACCGAGTCGGCGGCGTTGGGCGTGATGATGTCGCTACTGCTGTGCGCGCTGTACGGCAAGGTGTCGGTGAAGATGCTGCACGATTGCTTCGTCACCACCGTGTCTGTCACGGCGATGATCATGCTGATCGCGGCTGCAGCGTTCTTCCTGAATTTTGTGCTCGGCCTGATGGGGGTGCCGCAGGCGTTGGCCAGCTTCGCCAGCAAGCTCGGCACGTCGCAGCTCGTCATGATCGTCATCCTGACGATCTTTTACCTGATCCTCGGCTGCTTCCTCGACGCGCTGGCGATGATCATCGGCACGATCCCGATCGTGTTTCCGCTGGTCACCGCGCTGGGAATCGATCCGGTGTGGTTCGGCATCTACCTCGTCGTGATGGCGGAGCTGGCGCTGATCACCCCACCGGTGGGCATGAACCTGTATGTGGTCCAGGGCATCCGCAAGGAAGGCCTGATCACCGACGTGATCGTCGGCACGCTGCCGTTCCTGCTCATGATGCTGTTGCTGGTGGTGTTGCTGTGGGTCTTCCCGGATATTGCCCTGTGGCTGCCGCGCGTGTCGTTTGGCTGAGGATATGAAGCAATGAGCAAGCGAATACTGTTGGGTATGCTGACCCCGTCGTCGAACACGACGCTGGAGCCGGTCACGGCGCGGATGATCGCCGGGTTGCCGGAGGCAAGCGCGCATTTCGGACGCTTCAAGGTGACGGAAATCGCGCTGTCCGACCAGGCGCTGGGCCAGTTCGACGACAGCGAAATCCTGCGCGCGGCGGAATTGCTGGCGCATGCCAAGCTCGACGTCATCGGCTGGAATGGCACGTCGTCGGGGTGGCTGGGCTTCGATGCCGACGAGCGGCTCTGCGCGCGGATCACCGCGGCCACGGGCATTCCGGCGTGCACGTCGGTGCTGGCGCTGAACGAAATCTTCACACTCACCGGCGTGCGGCGCTTTGGCCTCGTCACGCCGTATCTCGACGACGTGCAGGCCGCCATCGTGCGCAACTACGCCGGTTCCGGCTTTGAGTGCGTGGCCGAACGGCACCTGCGCAAGCAGGACAATTTTTCGTTCTCCGAGGTGTCCGCCGACGATATCCGCGCGATGGTGCGTGAAGTGGCCAAGGCCGGCCCGCAGGCTATCACGATCTTCTGCACCAACCTGCGCGGCGCGCCGCTGGTGGAAGAGCTGGAGGCCGAGACCGGCATTCCGATCTACGACACGATATCCACCGTGGTGTGGAAATCGCTCAAGCTGTCCGGAGCCGATCCGCGTCGCGTGACGGGCTGGGGCAGCCTCTTTCGCGACGTCGCCTGAAAGCCCCTATGGAATTCGATCTCGTTGTACGCAACGCGCGCGTCGCCACGGCGGCGGATGTCTTCGAATGCGATATCGGCATGCAGGACGGCCGCATCGCCGCGCTGGCGCGTGGACTGACCGGCAAGCGCAACATCGATGCGGCCGGGCGCTGGGTGCTGCCGGGTGGCGTGGACAGCCATTGCCATCTCGACCAGCCGATGACCGACGGCTCACGGATGGCCGACGACTTCCGCTCGGGAACGCGTTCTGCGGCATGCGGCGGCACCACCACGGTGATCCCCTTCGCTTGTCAGCAGAAAGGGCAATCGCTGCGGGCTGCGGTCGATGATTATCATCGTCGCGCGGACGGCAAGGCGCTGATCGACTACGCGTTCCACCTGATCGTGTCCGACCCGACGCCCGATGTCCTGCGCAATGAGTTGCCGCAATTGATCGCCGAAGGCTACACGTCGTTCAAGATCTACATGACCTATGACGACCTGAAGCTCAACGACCGCCAGATCCTCGAAGTGCTGGCGGTGGCGCGGCGCGAGGGTGCCATGACCATGATCCACGCCGAGAACACCGATTGCATCGCGTGGCTCACCGAGCAGCTGCTCGCCGCCGGCCACACGGCGCCACGCTTCCACGGCACGTCGCGGCCGATGCTGATCGAGCGCGAAGCCACGCATCGCGCGATCGCATTGTCCGAATTGGTCGACCTGCCGGTGCTGATCGTTCATGTATCCGGCCGGGAGGCGGTGGAGCAGATCCGCTGGGCGCAGGGGCGCGGGCTCAAGGTATACGGCGAAACCTGCCCGCAGTACCTTTTTCTCACCCAGGAGGACCTGGAGGGGCCGGGCTTTGCGGGCGCCAAGTGCATCTGCAGTCCACCGCCGCGCGACAAGGCCAACCAGGAGGTGATCTGGCAGGCGCTTGAAAACGGCGTATTCCAGGTCTTCTCGTCGGATCACGCGCCGTTTCGCTACGATGGCCCGGACGGCAAGCGCATTGCCGGAGACAGTGCGGCATTCAACCAGGTGCCCAATGGCATCCCGGGTCTCGAGACGCGCTTGCCGCTGCTGTTTTCCGAAGGCGTGCTGCGGGAGCGCATCGACATCAACACGTTCGTCGCGCTGACGTCCACCAACGCCGCCAAGCTCTACGGGCTGTATCCGCGCAAGGGGACCATCGCGGTCGGCAGCGATGCCGACATCGTGATCTGGGATACCGACGCCAGCGTGACGATTGCCAATGTCATGCTGCACCACGATGTCGACTACACGCCTTATGAAGGCATGGTCGTCAACGCCTGGCCGGCCATCACGCTATCGCGCGGCGAGGTGGTGTGGTCGAATCCCGACGTTGTTACCGCGCCTGGTCGCGGACAATACCTGCGGGCCACGCGCCCGGTGCCGGCGGCGCGGCGCCGCACCGCTGACGCGTAATTGCAGACGCCGCCTGACGCCGCCCGCCCGCAGCCGCTACTTCGTTCGCGGCACGCGTCCCATCAGGAAGAAGTCGTCGTTGGGGCGCATCGCAATCACGTTGGCCATGCGGTTCGACAGTGCGAAGAAGGCGGCGATGGCGCCGATGTCCCACGCATCTTCCGCCGAAAAGCCGTGGGCAGTCAGCGCGGCGAAGTCATCGTCGACGATCGATTGGCTGGCGGTCGCCACCTTCATGGCGAAATCGAGCATCGCGCGCTGCCGCGGTGAAATGTCGGCCTTGCGGTGATTGACCGCGACCTGGTCGGCCACCAGCGGATTCTTTGCATAGATGCGCAGGAGCGCGCCGTGCGCGACGATGCAATACAGGCAATCGTTGGCGCTCGACGTCGCCACGACGATCATCTCGCGCTCGGCTTTGGAGAGGCCGCCGTCCTTCTCCATCAGCGCGTCGTGGTACGCAAAGAACGCCCGGAATTCATCCGGACGATGAGCGAGCGTGATGAAGACGTTGGGAATGAATCCGGCCTTGTCCTGCACGGCGAGAATGCGCGCGCGGATATCCCCGGGCAGGTCGGCAAGTTGCGGGACGGGGTAGCGGCTGATGGGCGTTGCGTTCATCGACAAGAGTCTACCAGCCGCGAAGCGGAGGTCGATGGTCAGGCCGGGACGCGACGCCCGCGGCATGTTCCAGCCAGTCACGCCTCGTGCCGCCGCGGGCGCGAGCGCGAGAAATTCTTTGTCACGCGGACCTTTGCCCCGGGGTATCCTTTCAGCTCGGTTTCGATCCTGCGGCCGCGTTCGCAGCGTCGGGTCGGCGCCTTTCACGGGTTGAGGCAATTGTCATGACGATCAAGGTTTGCCTGGCGGGGGCCACGGGATGGGCGGGGTCAGAACTTGCGCGCGGGATCGCGGGCGCCGCGGACCTGGCGCTCGTTGCCGCGGTATCCCGCAAGCACGCGGGGCACGTGCTGGGAGAAGTGCTGAGCGAGCCTCGCCTGAGCGCTGAAGTCATCTTCGGGATGCCGGACCAGCGGCTCACCATCCGGCACGATTCGGGCGGCAGCGCGCGCCCCTATGTCGACGGTGCGCTGCTGGCGATCAGGAAGGTGACCACGCTGGTGGGTGTCCATCGTGGACTCGACTCCGTGCTCCAACTTTGAATTGATGACTCTGCCGGTGGCCTTGGTGGATTCGTCGGCGGCGGCGTTGTCGCGTCGTCGGACGAGCGCGCGCCATCGGTTTCACGGACTCGCGAACGCAGTATCCAAGCGCCCGGCGGTGCGCGCGCATATGTCCACGCGATTGAGTTGCAAGCGGAATCCGTGGTTTGCTAGCATCGTTCACCGAATCGGAACCGGCAGGGGGCGCTTTGCATAACAGGATCGTAGCAATGCTTGTATGCGCAGCAGTGGCCGCGACCGCTGCCGAAGCGCAGACTTCGGCGCCCTGGCCGGTGCGGGGTTCGGCGGGCTCCGGCGACGTGAGTGTCGAGGCCATCGCCTGGTGGTTGCGCGATACGCCTGCGCCGGTGCCGCTTGTCACCAATCTGATCGTCGGTTCGCCGGCTACCCAGACCTATCTCGGAGGACAGGCACTGTCGGTCGGTACGACCGGCGGGATGCGCATCACCGGGTCCTACGCGCTGTCCGATCGATTGAACCTCGAAGGCAATTTCCTGTTCGTTCCCTATCGCTCGACGACCAGCAGCGTCAGTTCATCGGGTCAAAGCGGCTCGGTGAACCTGATCGTCCCGTATCTAGACGCGAACACGGGCCGTGAAAACGGCACCGAGATCTCGTTCGCGCCCCTATACAGCGGGGTGGCGCAGGAGGAATACAAGGTCGGGATGCTCGGCGCCGAGGTCAATGGGGCGTGGGCGCTTGCTGCGTCGTTGCCGTGGAACGTCGAGGCGCTCGGCGGATTTCGCTATCTGCGCTTGCGCGAGACGTACACGTTCACCACCAGCAGTCCCTTCATCGCTCCGTATCCACCGGGGGTTTGGGACACGACCGACCGGTTCGCGACGACCAATAATTTCTACGGGCTGCAGGCGGGTTTGCGCGCACGCTACGACCAGGGTTCGTTCTTCGGCACCGCAATTGCCAAGGTTGCTGTGGGTGCCATGGTGCAGGCGGTCGCCATCAGCGGGTCGCTGGTGACGGACGAATTCACCAGCTCCGGCGCGACGCAGACATTCCCCGGGGGGTACTTCGCGCTGCCTTCCAACATCGGAAGCTATTCGCGGTCGACGTTTGCCGTCGTGCCTGAAATCGGCATCAATATCGGCTACCGGCTGTCGCCTGCCGCCTCGATCACCTTCGGTTACTCGCTCCTCTACGCGAGCAATGTGGTGCGACCGGGCAACCAGATCGACAGGACCGTCAACACGACCCCAAGCACGGCTTACACCGAGAATCCAAAGCCCAGCGCGCAGGGGCCGGCGCGGCCGTCGTTCGGATTCAATGACTCGAGCTTCTGGGCCCAGGGCGTCAGCCTCGGCGTTGCCTATCGCTTCTGATCCTGCATGCATCCCGCGGCGCGCCGCGGGCGGCCACTGTCCGGCCGGTTTCTACGAAAGAGAGTGTTCATGACCATTTTCGCCACGCTTCGTACCCTTGGGAATCGCGTCATGCCGGCCACCGCCGGACTTGCCGCCGCGCTGGCCGCGGTCGTTGCGCTCGCCGTGTCGCCGGCGTTTGCCCAGTCGACGATCCCGTCCAACCTCACGCAACTTCGCCCGATCAAGTGCATCGCCTACGATCCGAAGCCGTCGGACTTCTACCAGAACGCCTATTTCGACTCTGATTTCTTCAACAGCGATTTCACCGGGATCTGGGGGGACGACGGCCAGCCGGGCGCGCGTAACGATCTGCAGACGTTTGCCGATGCGAAGCTGAACCTGCTGCACCTCTACAACTGGAATGCGCAGCGGGTGGACCATACGTCGTTTCTCGATGCGGCGGACAAGAAGGGCATGAAGGTCATGGTCCCCGTCAACAATTTCACGGCGGGAACAATCATCGGCGATACGCCGGGTTGCCCCACGTGTCCCTGGGGCTACCAGGCGGCCTTCAACATCATCAGCGGCATCTTCAATCAGGTGTATGTGGGCGGCAGCAAGACGCCGCACCCCGCCGCCGGCATGTGGGGCATCTATAACGAGTATGACCTCAACCGGGTCAACCCCGTCGATGTCGCCTTTGTGGCGCAGGTCATCCTCACGCTCGAGGACGCGGCCGGAATCCCCGCGGCAAATCGTCTTCCCATCACAGCGCCGGTCTCCGATGCGATCTGGTTCGCGAATTCGCGCGTCGGGGCGATGACGCGCGAGATGAATGTTGCATTTGCGCGCGCGGCCAGCGATTGGCTCAAGACCAATCCGGGCAAGAACGTGACAACTGCTGAACCGTCCCAACTTCCCGGCGCGGTGCTGTCGATCCTGGCGATCGCGAACGCGTTGTCCGATGGTCAGAAGACGACCAGCTATCAGTCGAAGTTCGACACCAAAGGTGCCGTCAACGTGTCGACCGTTCCGCCGGACTTCTGGAAGACACGCTGGATAGCCACGTCGAATCCGTTCCGCGATGGCGCTTCCCTTGAGGACTACGTCACCAACCCCGCGCAGTTCCAGTCGGCGTTCCCGGGCACCACCGCATTCAACACGCTGCCACCACTGTTCTTCGGCGAAATGGGTCGCGCGCAGAAGGACACGTTCTACACGCTGCACCCGCCGCCCCCGCAGCCCCCGCCGTGGAACCCGGCCGATTGCGACGATCAGTGCAAGGCGGCCCAGGCAGCATGGGTGCTCGATCAGATCACGGTGACCA
Source organism: Betaproteobacteria bacterium (assembly GCA_031361405.1). Classification (GTDB taxonomy): domain Bacteria; phylum Pseudomonadota; class Gammaproteobacteria; order Burkholderiales; family Casimicrobiaceae; genus VBCG01. The sequence continues at coordinate 2,180 of JANMCS010000312.1, read as the reverse complement.
ATCGCCTGGCAAGCAATGCGAAGAACACGCCCCAGGGCTATTTTCTGGGAAGCTGCTTCTTCCAGCATTCGTTTGTCGACGCCTCCAATTACGAAGCGTGGGATACGGTGCCAGGCTCCTTCGCCACACGGGGCGCGTCTCCCACTGCGCCGTTTCCGGCGGCCAATCAGCCCTGGCGCGTCGATGTACTTAAGCCGCTGCCCGTCTGGAGCAGCGTGACGCAGGGTTATGCCTCGGCGGTGGCGGACGACGACGAAGCGGAGCTGGAGCCCGGCGAGCCCGTGGGAGCCATGCGCTGAAGCAATGCGCAGCATTCACCGGCGGGTCCGACGCACCCCCGCCGCGACGCGGCGCACGATTGCGTCAGGTCGAGGGCGGCACGTAGCCCTGCGGCATCTCGGCGCCGCCGCCGAAGAAATGTTTCTCCATCTGCTCGGCCAGCCACTTGCGCGCGCGCACATCGGCCAGGCTCAGGCGATTTTCGTTGACCAGCATCGTCTGGTGCTTCAGCCATGCGGCCCAGGCTTCCTTCGACACGTTCTCGTAGATGCGCTTGCCGAGGTCGCCCGGGTAAGGCGGGAAATCTAGTCCTTCGGCCTCGCGGCCGAGTTTGATGCATTGGACCATGCGGGCCATCACAGCACTCCTTACAACGGTTTGCGGTACACGAGCGACTTGCGCTGGAAATTGTAGAGCGCCTGCTTCTGCTGGGGCAGGTCGGCGACGGTCGCGGTGCGAAAGCCGCGCTCGAGAAACCAGTGCGCGGTCTTGGTGGTCAACACGAAGAGCTCCGTGAGCTTCAGCTTGCGGGCGCGGGTCTCCACTTCCTGCAGCAGGGCCTCGCCGTAGCCTTCCCGGCGGAAATCGGGCTGCACCGCCAGCGCTGCCAGCTCGCCGAGCTTGTCGTCGGGGACTGCATACAGCGCCGCGCAGCCGACGAGGTGGCCGTCGTATTCCGCGACGACGAAGCGCTCGATCTCGCTCTCAAGGCGTTCGCGCGAGCGGCGGACGAGCACGCCTTGCTCCTCCAGCGGCTCGATGATGGCGAGAATGCCGCCGACATCATCGATGGTGGCGTGGCGGATATTTGCCAGCGCGGTGGCGGCGATCATCGTGCCCACACCGTCGCGCGTGAAGAGCTCGAGCAGCATTGCGCCGTCCATCCGGCGGCTGATCAGGTGGGCGCGCTTGACGCCGTTGTTGCAGGCGCGGATCGCGGCGGGCAGATACACCCGGACATCGGGCGCCAGCTTGTCGTTCTTGGCCAGCAGCGCTTCCGCGTCGCTGGTGGAGAGATCGGTCAGCATCTGCCGGCGACCGTTGCGCACGCCGTCGGTGTCCATCAGGAAGATGAGCTTGACGGCCTCGAGGCGCACGGCCACCTGGGTGGCCACTTCCTCGACCGTCACGTTGAAGATCTCGCCAGTGGGCGAATAGCCGATCGGCGAGATCAGCACGATATCGCCGTCGTCCAGTCGCTGCTGGATGGCCTCGCTGTCGATGCGGCGTATCTCGCCGGTCAACTGCATGTCGACGCCACCGACGATGCCCATCGGCTTGGCGGTGAGATAGTTGCCGCTGGATACGCGATTGCGGGCGCCGGCCATCGGCGAATTGGCCAGTCCGAGCGACAGCAGCGCCTCGATGCGCGCGCGCACCTGGCCGGCAGCTTCGAGCACGCAATCCATCGCATCGGCGTCGGTCACGCGCACGCCGTGCGCGTAATGGCTGGGAATGCCCTGCGCCGCGAGAATGGCCTCCACCTGCGGCCGGCAGCCGTGCACGACCACGAGGCGGATGCCGAGGCTGTGCAGCAGGTTGAGGTCATGAATGACGCCCAGGAACTCGTCGTCGGCGACCACTTCGCCGCCAAAGGCGATCACGAAGGTCTTGCCGCGAAACGAATGCACATAGGGTGCCGCCGACCGGATCAGGTGCACGAAGGCCCGCATCGTGGCGGAATTGGCGGCAGGTGTGGCGGCGGGAGCGCGGGGCATGGTGGAGGGCCGATCGAGTGCGCGCGATTATAGCGTGGCAGGCTGCGGATGCAGTCAGGCGAAAGTAGGGTCAGACTCCACTTTTCTCGTCGCGCTCCGATCTTGGTCACGCGATTGCTGAAAAGTGGAGTCTGACCCTACTTTCGGGTCGGCTATGATTCTGGTTTGGCGTCGCAAAACCCA
>JANMCS010000280.1:0-3796 GCA_031361405.1 Betaproteobacteria bacterium | reverse complement strand
GCTTCAGCCTCGCAGGTTCATTGCAGCATTGATCAAGCGAGGCTGAAGCCTCGCCTACACGCCTCGCCTACAAGCCTCGTTGACAGAACGATGCTTCGAGGCCCATGGCCCCGAAGCATCATTTCTTGTGCGGGCAACGCGGCTTGGTGCAGTCGGCGTAGAGGTAAAGCGCGTGTTCGCTGATCTCGAAGCCGCGTTCGCGGGCAATCTTGATCTGGCGCTTTTCGATGTCCGGGTCGTAGAACTCCTCGACCCGGCCGCATTGCATGCACACCAGGTGGTCGTGGTGCGTGCCGGGATTCAGTTCGAACACCGCCTTGCCCGTCTCGAAATGGTGGCGCACCAGGAGGCCCGCCTGCTCGAACTGGGTGAGCACCCGGTAGACGGTGGCAAGCCCGATATCAAGGCCGTCGGCCAGCAGAATCTTGTAGACGTCCTCGGCCGTCAGGTGCCGGACCTTGGACTCTTCGAAGAGGTTGATGATCTTGAGGCGCGGAAGGGTTGCCTTGAGGCCGGCGCTTTTGAGATCCTGCGGTGAAGACATGGGAGCCGAGCGATTGAATCGAAAAGCTATAATAGCGCGGAACCCCGTCAGCCGTGGCACGATCACCGTGCGCGGCCCCTTGCTCACACCGACGCAATTTTCAGTCCCGGAATTCCCGCCCGTGCCGCATTCTGTCTCCAGTCTGATTACGTGTATCCGCCGCCTGTCCGCCGCGGCGGCGCTGGTTGCGCTCGCGGGCTGCGCGTCGGCCCCCGGGGCGCCGCCTTCGACGCTCGAGACCTATTTCCCGGTGATCTCGCAATGGGGTGTCTATCGCCTCGACATCAACCAGGGCAACTTCCTGTCGCAGGACATGGTCGACAAGCTGAAGGTCGGCCAGACCCGGTCGCAAGTGCGGCTGGCGCTGGGCACGCCACTGGTGATGAGCGCGTTCCGCGACCAGCGCTGGGATTACATCTACGTGTTTGCGCGGGGCGGCCGAGTGCGCGAGCAGCGCCTCTTCACCGTCTATTTCCAGGACGACCTTCTCGCCCGCTGGGAGGGCGATGAGATGCCGACGTCAGCGCAGGAGCTGAATCGGCTGGCTGCGACACGCTCGCTGCCCGAGGATCCCTACGGCCAGGACGGCGGCGTCATCGGCAAGATCATCGACTTCTTCCGGCGCATCGGCGACCCGTCCGCGCCGCCGACGCGCTGATGGTCGCGCCGGTCCGGGTGGTGGTGGCGGGGGCCGGCGGCCGCATGGGGCAGGCGCTGGTCGTGGCGGTGCTCGCCGATACCGGCCTGGCGTTGGCCGGCGCACTGGACGTCGCCGGCAGTCCCGACCTCGGGCGCGATCCCGGCGAGCGCTGCGGCCGCGTCACCGGCGTCAGCGTAACCACCGATATCGCCGCGGCGCTGGCCGGTGCCGATGTGCTGATCGATTTCACGCGTCCCGTCGGCACGATGGCGCACGTGGCGGCCTGCGCGAGCCAGGGGGTGGCGGCCGTCGTGGGCACCACCGGCCTCGACGCGGCGGAGCATGTTGCGCTGGCTCGGCATGCCCAGGCCATCCCGCTCCTGGTTGCCGCCAACATGAGCGTAGGCGTCAACGTCCTGCTGTCGCTGGTGGAGACAGCAGCGCGATCGCTCGGTCCCGATTTCGATATCGAGATCGTGGAGATGCACCACAGGCACAAGATCGATGCGCCTTCCGGCACCGCGCTGCGGCTGGGCGAAGCCGCGGCCGCCGGCCTGGGCACGCACCTCTCCGATGTTGCCGTCTATGCGCGCGAGGGTGTCACCGGCGAGCGCAAGCCGGGGACCATCGGCTTTGCGACGCTGCGCGGCGGCGATGTCGTCGGCGAGCATACGGTGCTGTTCGCTGCCACCGGCGAACGCATCGAGATTGGCCATCGCGCCACGTCGCGGCAGAACTTCGCGGCAGGTGCAGTGCGCGCGGTTCACTATGTCGCGGCGAAGCGCGGCCGTGGCGAAACAGGATTGTTCGACATGCGCGACGTGCTGGGACTGACCTAGCCTGCAGTCGAATACAACCCTCCCGCCACCCCTTTAGCCATTGCCCATGCCTGCGCACCCGTTCGACCTCACCGGACGTACCGCCCTCGTCACCGGCGGCGGTTCGGGCTTGGGTTTCGCCATTGCAGACGGGCTTGCGGCGGCCGGCGCGCGCGTGGTGATCAACGGGCGCAATCGGGCCAAGCTCGATGCGGCGGCGGCGCGGATGCAAGCGACCGGGCACGACGCCGGCGTCTATGCGTTCGACGTCACCGATGAAAATGCCGTCAGCGCCGGCGTGGCGGCCATCGAACGCGACGTCGGCCCCATCGACATCCTCGTCAACAACGCGGCGATGAACCACCGCAAGCTGTTGCCCGAATTTTCGTTGGCGGAGTGGCACACGCTGCAGGCCGCCAACCTCGACGGCCCGTTCCTGATGATCCGCGCCGTGCTGAAGGGCATGCAGGCGCGCAGGCACGGCAAGATCATCAACATCTGCTCGCTGGCGTCCGACATCGGGCGGCCCAACATCGTGCCTTATGCCGTCAGCAAGGGCGCGTTGAAGATGCTGACGCGCGCGCTGGCGGTGGAAACGGCGCCGTACAATGTGCAGGTCAACGGCATCGCGCCCGGATTTTTCAAGACCGAAATGAACACGGCGCTGATCGACAACGCCGAATTTTCGGCGTGGGTGGCCAAGCGCACGCCGGCGGGGCGCTGGGGCAACCCGCCGGAAATCGCGGGCGCGGCCGTGTTCCTCGCGTCCGGCGCGGCCGATTACGTCACGGGTCACCTGCTCTACGTCGACGGGGGCTTCACCGCGTCGTATTGAGGCCGCCGGGCGGGCGGCAATCGCGGTATAATTCCTGCTGAAACGCGGGGAAGGTGAAAGCCTTCCCCTTTGCACGTCCGTCGGTCGTGACGCGCATTTCGCCGGTCTGGTTGCCGGCGCCGTACCGCGACCTGCCTTCCGCACGCCAGCCTCGAGCCCGCCATGTCCGTCGCCACCCCTTCCGACACCGCTCGTCCCGCGCTCTTTGCGGCGGCGACGCCAGCGTTGCTCGCGCTGGCCGATGGCACCGTGCTGCACGGTCGCGCGATCGGCGCCATGGGCACCACGGTGGGCGAGGTCGTGTTCAACACCAGCATGACGGGCTATCAGGAAATCCTGACCGACCCGTCGTACGCGGGGCAGATCGTCACGCTCACGTATCCCCACGTCGGCAATGTAGGCGTCAACGCCGAGGACGTCGAGGCCAACCACATCCATGCAGCGGGCCTCGTGATCCGCGACCTGCCGCGCGTGGCGTCCAATTGGCGCTCGCAACAGGATCTGGGCGCCTACCTGCGCGCCAACAACATCGTGGGCATCGCCGAACTCGACACGCGCAAGTTGACGCGCATCCTGCGCGAGCGCGGCGCGCAGAACGGTTGCATCGCTGCCGGCGCCCACCTCGACGCGGACCAGGCAAAGGCCGCCGCGCGCGCCGCGCCATCGATGGCGGGGCAGGACCTGGCCCGTGTCGTGTCCTGCACCGCGCCCTACGAGTGGACCGGATCGGTCTGGGCGCTGGGAGGCGGCTATGCCGCCATGGGCGCGCCCCGCTTCCATGTCGTCGCCTACGATTTCGGCATCAAGCACAACATCCTGCGGCTGCTCGCCGATCGCGGCTGCGAGGTCCAAGTAGTGCCGGCCACGACACCGGCCAGCGAGGTGCTGGCGCGTAAGCCCGACGGCGTGTTCCTGTCCAATGGTCCCGGTGACCCCGAGCCCTGCACCTATGCCATTAC
>JANMCS010000246.1:0-3259 GCA_031361405.1 Betaproteobacteria bacterium | reverse complement strand
AACCGATAGCCGGTGCGCGCATGCTGGCACCCATCGTCGTGCCCATCGCGCTGATCCTGATTGCCGCCGCGAACATGCCCAGTCGCATTCGGGCAGTGTTGCGGCATCCGATGCTGCTGGGGATCCTGCTGTGGTCGGGCGTGCACTTCCTCGCCAACGGCAGCCTGCGGGCCAGCGTGCTGTTCGGCGCGTTCTTCGTCTGGGCCGCCATCGATCTGGTATCCGCGTTTAACCGGGGTCCGGCGCGCGCCTTCGTGCCGCAAGCGAAATACGACGCCATGAGCGTGGGCGGTGGCCTCCTCGTCGCGCTGGTGTTCATGACGCTGCACCGCCTGCTGTTCGGCGTGCCGGTCGTGCCGTTTTCGATCTGACGCCAACCGCCGTGCTATTGCAACGACGAGACGAAAGCCGTTGGCCGCGCCGGATCGCCTGACAATGATTGCCCCACCGCGGGGCAAATATGCTAACGTCATAGTTTGAATGGCCTTGGCGAGTGCCCCATGAAAATACGCACGCTGGTCCTCGACCGCCTGTATTTCGGCCTCGACCCGATGCGCTTGCGCGCCGCCACCGGCCGCGCCATGGCGCGCGTGGTGGGCCTCCCGCCCGCCCGTGCGCGCCTTTCCGCCACGCACCTGCGCCATGACTTTGCGGTGGATACCATCCGCGGCAAGGCGCTGGTGCGCGAACTCGTGGATGGCGGCCTGCTCGAGCCGCCGGACGCGCACCAGGACGGCTATCGCCTGACCGACGCATTCCTTTCGCTGGCCGCGGCGCGCGTCGTGGAGCCGTTGGCGCGTGCTCGCGCGAAATTGCTGCTGACCGAAGCGTGCGTGCTGGCGGAGCGCATCAACGACGAGTCGGTCCACAATCCGCTCGAGGTCACGGCCTTCGCGGTCTACGGCGACTACATGAGTCGCGCGCACAAGCTCGAGGAACTGCAGTTGGGCGTGATGGTGCAATTGCGCACGCCGTCGCGCCGCACGCGTTTCGGGCGCATGCAAAGCAAGGCCGAGGGCGCCGAGGCGATCCGGACGTCGTTTCGGGAATTGTCGTCGTTTGTCCGGGTGCGGCTTGTCACCGACCTGGGGTCGCTGCCACGCCCCTTCAGCCTCGTGTTCCAGTCCACCTTGCCGCACCACCCCTGACCATTCGGCCAGGCGGCCCCGCGCACAGCGTTTTGTATGATGCGGGGATGCGCCCGCCCGCCGCCGCGAATACCTGCGCGTGATGTCACGCCGCAGGCAATACTGCAACGCGTGGATGATCGCCTGCTGCGCGGCCTGGACACTCGCGCATGCAGGCGCCGTGCGCGGCGCGCCGCCCGGTGTGAGCCTCGCCACCTGGAACATGAACTGGCTGCTCGATGCCGACACCCATGCGCGCTGGAGCGCCGCGTGCGCCAGGTACGCATGGCCGACCCAGACAGCGACGCTGCCCCCCGCGGCGCGCATCGAACTCGCCGCGTTGCCGTATTGCAATGTGCACAACGGGATGCGCTTTCCGCCGGAGGCCTGCGCGTCCAGTGCCGCCGATTGGCCGCGCGCCGCCCGCTATCCCGACACGCATCCCTGCCGCGAGACCGCCGACCTCAAGGAATGGCCGCGCTATCAGCGCAAGCTGGCCACGCTGCGTGCCACGTTCCTGCGACTTGCGGAGGCAGGCGTGACCGTGGTTGCGTTACAGGAAGTGGCCACGGCGGCGGCCATGACGCCGCTGTTGCCCGCAGGATGGCAGGTGGCCACCACGCACGAACTGCCCGGCACGCCGCGCATTGCGCAGCATGTGGGTGTGGCGTGGGCGCCGGGTATACGCGTGGATGCGATCACGCCGGTGGCTGCGCTCGCGGACAGCGGCGTGCCCGAGCGCCCGCTGCGACCTGGCCTCGCGTTCGCGCTCGACGTGGGGGGCAAACCGGTGCAGGTGCTGGTCGTGCATCTGAAGGCCGGCTGTCGCAGTCGCACGATCGACGCGCCGCTCACGGCACGCGATGCTCGCCTGTCGCCGGAGCGGCAGGATCAGATCGCCTCCGACTGCGCGATGCTGCGCTACCAGATCCCCGCGCTCGAGGCATGGATCGATGCGCACGCCGCGGCGGACTTCGCCGTGGTCGGCGACTTCAACCGCACGCTGCTGCGCGAGCCGATCCAGGATTCGCCGACGTATCGCTCACGGCTCGACGGTTCGAGTCCCGGCGATCCGGTGGGCCCCTGCACGATGACGCGCGAAGGCAACCGCCTGGTGGCGCAATGTCCGGCGCGCATTGCCGCGCTGTTTCCCGAGATCAACGACGGCGAGCCCCGCGGCGCCACGCTGTGGCGCGCGCGCCTCCAGGGCGACGACAGCGGCGGCGGTCGCAAGGCCGGTTGCAGCATCGCAAGCGACCACGGCGAACTCGCGCATGAAGGCATCGATCACATCCTGATCAGCGCGTCGCTCAAGCGGCGCCTGACCGCCGACGCGCTGACCATGCGCGCCGTGAATTACGTCGACGCGCAGGGCCTGCCGCTGCGCGGTGCACCGGACGTAGCACTACCTTCCGATCACTGCCCGCATGTCGTCAGCTGGATGCCCTTCACGCGGTGAGCGACGCGTGACTTTCGCGCCATCCACTTCTGCTTGCCAACCTGTACCGCAAAGACTCCGCCGCCATGACCGATAACGCCGCCCACCGCCAGCAAATGCTTCTCGCCGCCGCGTCGCAATATCTCGCCGGTGGCGGCCTCGGACTCTTCGTCCTGCCGGCCGATCTCAACCTGGTGGTGGCGCGCGGCGAAGGCAGCCGCGTATGGGACATCGCGGGGCGCGAATACATCGACTATCACCTGGGCTCCGGTCCCGCGCTGCTGGGCCACGCGCATCCGGCGGTCACCGCCGCGGTGGCGGCGCAGATCGTCAAGGGCACCACGTTCTACTTTCTGAACGAGCCCGAGATCGAGCTGGCGCAGCGGATGGTCGCCGCCATTCCGTGTGCCGACGTCGTGCACTATGTCGGCTCCGGCACCGAGGCCACGTTCTACGCGCTGCGCATTGCACGCGCGAAGACGGGGCGCAACAAGGTGCTGAAGTTCGAAGGCGCATGGCACGGCATGCACGACTACGGCTTGTGGGGCACGGTGCCGGCCACGGCGTCCGACTATCCGCGCGCATTGCCCGATTCGGTCGGCGTGCCACCGCAGGCGGGCGAGACGGTGCTGGTGGCGCCGTTCAACGACGCGGCGCGGGCGGTCGCGCTGATCGAGGCGCATGCGCATGAACT
>JANMCS010000245.1:0-5963 GCA_031361405.1 Betaproteobacteria bacterium | reverse complement strand
TCTCAGTCAACTTTACGCGCTCGGGATGCGGTTTTGCAAGACCTTGTCGATCAAACCGTATTCCTGTGCCTCTTCCGCCCACAAAAAGCGATCACGGTCGTGGTCGAGTTCCACCTGTTCGGCCGTGCGACCGGTGAATTTAGCCATCAGTGCAATGAACCGGCGCTTGAGATTGATGGCGTACTGCGCATGGCGCTCGATGTCCGAGACCTGGCCCTGGAATCCACCCGACGGCTGATGGATCATCACTGTGGAGTTGGGCAGCGCAAAGCGCTTGCCCGGCGCGCCGGCGGCCAGCAGAAACGCGCCCATGCTGGCGGCCATCCCTACGCAGAGCGTGGAGACATCCGGCTTGATGAACTGCATCGTGTCGTAGATGGCCATGCCGGCGGACACCGATCCACCCGGCGAATTGATGTAGAAATAGATTTCCTTGTCCGGGTTCTCGGATTCAAGGAACAACATCTGCGCGACGATCAGGTTGGCAGTGCCGTCATTGACCGGTCCGACCAGGAACACCACGCGTTCCTTCAGCAGGCGCGAGTAGATGTCGTAGGCGCGTTCACCCCGGCCGCTTTGCTCGATGACCATGGGCACGAGACCCAGCGCTTGCGGTTCCACGGGAAGGTTCGACGGCACTTGGGGCTGGAAAATCACGATGGGATCCTGGTGAACGCCAGCCGCGGACGCTGCGGCTGCAACGAGGGAGACAGCGCAACGAGACAGTTGTGGTTTACAACAACCGAAGCACGCATGCGCGATGAGCTAGCAAGATGGGTCCGGACGGCGCCAACGTCAAGCGGCGCCGACAAACGTCCAGCGGGAGCGTGGAGGTGGCTCAGGACGGTTGCGCCGGCGCCATCAGCGCCTCGAAGGTCGTTGGGACATCCTTGACGTGCGCCTTGGCCAGCACCCAGTCCACCACATTGCGCTCCACCGCGAGACCTTCAAAGTCGCCGAGACGCTCGGGCTTCTCGAAATGCCAGCGGATCACGGCCTCGGGCTGCTCGTAGGTTTGCGCGACGTCGCTCACCATTGCCATCACTTGCTCGGGCTTGGCCTGCAGGTTTTGTGTCCGCACGAGTTCGCCAAGGATCAGGCCGAGCGCGACGCGCTCTTCGGCCTGCGGCCGGAAGAGGTCGGGCGTCAACTTGATGTCGTCGGCCTTCATGCCCTGCTGTTCGAGATTGGCGCCCATCCGCCGCATCAGCTGGACGGCTTCGAGGTCGACGAGCGACTTGGGCAACGTCAGCTGCGTCTTTTCGCGCAGGCCCTTCATGGCCTGGTCTTTGAGCACGCCGTCGAGCTTGCGCTTCAGCTCGAGCTTGAGGTTGGCTTCGACTTCGCTGCGCAGGTCGTCGACCTTGCCGCTCTTGATGCCGAACGCGGTGGCAAACTTGGCGTCCAGTTCCGGAATGTTGGCTTGCGCCACCTCCTTCACCGTGAGCGCGAACGTGGCTGTCTTGCCGGCTACTTCCTTGCCGTGATAATCGGCGGGAAACGTCAGCGGAAACGACTTCGCATCGCCGGTGGAGGTGCCCATCACCGCCGCTTCGAACTCGGGCAGCATGCGACCTTCGCCCAGTGCGATCGCAAAATCCTTGGCTTGGCCGCCGGGAAACTCGACGCCGTCGATCGAACCGCTGAAGTCGACGGTAACGCGGTCGCCGGCCTGCGCGGGTCGCGTGACCGCTTCGAATACCGCGCGCTGCTTGCGCAGCACGTCGAGGGTGCGATCAAGGTCCGCCGCCGTGACTTCGGCGACGGGCCGCTCGATGGTGACCGTGGTCACGTCGCCCACCGTCACCTCCGGATAGACCTCGAACACGGCCGAGAATTCGAGACTGCCGTCGGCGGAGGCCTGCGACTTGGGCTCGATGCGCGGATAACCGGCCACGCGCAGGTTCTGCTCGCGTACGGCATCGTTGAAACTGGTTTGCACGGCATCGGAGATGACGTCGGAGCGCACTTGCGGCCCGTACTGTTGCGCCACCATCTTGATGGGGACCTTGCCGGGGCGAAAGCCCGGGATCTTGACGGTCTTGGCCAGGCGCGCAAGGCGCTTCTCGACCTCACCTTCGATCGATTGCACGGGCACGGCAACGGACAGCCGGCGTTCGAGTTGACCCAGGGTTTCCAGCGTGCTTTGCATGCTCGTATGAATCCTTGATACGGTAGATGGACTTGCAAGGGATGGTGCGAAAGGGGGGACTCGAACCCCCACGGGCTGCCCCGCCAGCTCCTAAGGCTGGTGCGTCTACCAATTCCGCCACTTTCGCCGGCCGCGAGGGCGTTGAAGGCGCCGTGCCTCGAATGTCGCCACGGTAAGCCGGCAGGCATCCAGCAGGTTGGGAACGCCGCTTTCGCGCAACGGGTTAGTATAGCGGATCGGCCCGGTTCATGCCAGCCAACCCTGCGTGCGGGCACCGGAGCGCCCGGCGCTGGCTTGTCCTTATCCCCCGTTTTGCGAGATTCGCGTGGCTGTCGGTCATTACGAGAATTTTCCCGTCGCGTCGCGACTCGTGCCCGCAGCCCTGCGCCCGGCCGTGGTGGCGATCTATCGCTTTGCCCGCACCGCCGACGACCTGGCCGACGAAGGCGATGCGCCGCCCGCGGAGCGCATCGCGGCGCTGGGCGGCTTCGACCGCGCCCTTGATCGCATTGCGGCGGGTGAAACGCCCGCAGAACCGCCCTTTCCCGCGTTGGCCGCCGCGATTCGTGAACATGCGCTGCCCATGGCGCCGTTCCACGATCTCCTGTCCGCGTTCACGCAGGACGTGACGGTTGCTCGCTATGCCACCTACCTGGACCTCGACGATTATTGCCGGCGTTCGGCCAATCCCGTCGGGCGCCTGCTACTGGCGCTCTATCGCGCCGATTCGCCCGTCAACCTGCAGCACAGCGATGCCATCTGCACCGGCCTGCAGCTCACCAATTTCTGGCAGGACATTGCGGTCGACTGGTGCAAGGACCGCGTCTACCTGCCGCAGGAAGACCTCGATCGCTTCGGCGTCCCATTGACGCAGATCGCGGCCGGCCGCAGCGACGACCGCTGGCGCGCGCTGCTTGCGTTTGAGACCGCGCGTGCCCGCGCCTTGCTCGTATCCGGCCGCCCCCTCACCCGCGCGTTGCCGTGGCGCCTCGGGCTCGAACTGTCCGCCGTGATTGCCGGCGGCTTGCGCATCCTCGATCGCATCGACGGCGTCCGCGGCGATGTGTTCGCGCAGCGCCCGCAATTGGCCGCGCGTGACTGGTGCGTGGTCGCCTACCACGCGCTGCTGCCCTCCCGGCGCCCCGCATGACGCCCGACGAGTATTGCCGGCAGAAAGCCGCGCAGAGCGGCTCGAGCTTCTACTACAGCTTCATGTTCCTCCCGCCGCCGCGCCGGCGCGCCATCACCGCGCTGTATGCGTTCTGTCGCGAAGTGGACGATGTCGTCGACGAAGTGGCCGATCCTGCAGTGGCACGCACCAAACTTGCGTGGTGGCGCCAAGAGGTGGCAAAAACCTATATCGGTACGCCGCAGCATCCGGTCGCGCAGGCGCTGGTCCCGATCGTGCGCGAATTCGACCTGCCCGAGGCGCACCTGCAATTGGTGATCGACGGCATGGCGATGGATCTCGAACAGACGCGCTATCTCGATTTTGCGACGCTCGAGCGCTACTGCCACCGGGTGGCGGGCGTGGTGGGCCTCATGTCGGCGTCGATCTTTGGTTACACCGATCCGGCCACGCTGGGCTATGCGCGCGATCTCGGCATCGCGTTCCAGCTCACCAACATCTGCCGCGATGTCGGCGAGGACGCGCGCCGCGGCCGCATCTACCTGCCGCAGGAAGACCTCACGCGCTTCGGCGTTGTGCCGTCCTCGTTGCTGCGCGCCGACTACAGCGAGCCCTTTGCCAGGCTGATGGCCTTCGAAGTGGACCGCGCCCGCGCGTGGTATGCGCGGGCACTGGCACAGTTGCCCGCCGCGGACCGGCGCGCCCAGCGCACCGGGCTCATCATGGCCGGCATCTACCAGACGCTGCTCACCGAGATCGCGCGCGATGGCTACCGCGTGCTGGACCGGCGCACGTCGCTCACGCCCCTGCGCAAGCTCTACATCGCATGGAAGACATCCCGCGCCGCGTGACCCTTCCCGTCGCGGTGATCGGGGGCGGTTGGGCCGGCTGCGCCGCGGCGCTCACGCTTGCCGACGCCGGCGTCCCGGTCGCGTTGCACGAGTCGGCGCCGGTGCTCGGCGGGCGCGCCCGCCGCGTTGACCGTGATGGCTTGCCGCTGGATAACGGCCAGCACCTGCTGCTGGGCGCCTACATGCAAACGCTGGCGTTGCTCGAGCGCGTGCACGGCCGAACCGCACTTGGCGGCCGGCTCGTCCGCCGGCCGCTGACCCTCGTCCCCTTCGCGCCGGCGCAGACCAACGCGATGACGCTGATCGCGCGCACAGCGCCGGGACGCCTCGGGCTGCTGGCGGGATTGCTCACCGCACGCGGACTGTCCTGGGGCGAACGCATTGCCAACCTGCGCTGGTTCGCGACACTGCAGCGCGAGGGTTTCGTGCGTCCCCCAACCGAGACGGTGGCCACGATGCTGCGACCACTGCCCCGACGCTTGGCCAACGAACTGTGGGAACCGCTGTGTCTCGCGGCGCTCAACACGCCCGCCGCGACGGCGTCCGCACAAATTTTCGCCAACGTGTTGCGCGCATCCTTCGGTGGTGCCGCCGACGCCAGCGACTTCATCCTGGCCGCGGAAGACCTTTCAACATTTTTTCCGGAAGCCGCGCAACGGGCAATCGTGGCCGCCGGTGGCGCCGTGGTGCTGGGCAGGCGCGCGCAGGTGCTGGCCGCCGCGTCGGGCCGGGCCATGCTGGCCAGCGGCGAGCGCGCCGTCGACGTGGGCGCCGTGATCGTCGCCGTGGGGCCGCATCAGGTCGCGCAGGCGCTGGCGCCGGAATTCGTGGCCGGCGCCCCAGCGCTGGCCGCCGCGATCGATGTGCTGCAATTGCTGCGCTACGAATCGATCACCACCGTGTGGCTGGGTTACGACCAGCGCATGCCAGTGGCGGCGCCCATCGTGCGGCTGGACGATGCGCCGGGGCAGTGGCTGGTCGACCGGCCCGACGTGCTCGCGCGGGCGTCCAGCGCTCCGGCGCGACCCGCCATCGCGCAGATGCTGGCCGCGATCATCAGCGCCGACGGGCCGCACCTGCACCTGCCGCATGCCGATCTCGTCCGCGCCGTCGACGCGCAGCTGCGGCGTCTGCGCCCGGATTGGCCGGCGTGCGTCTGGTCGCAGGTGATCGTCGAAAAGCGCGCCACGTATGCCTGCACGCCGGGCCGTCCGCGCCCGGCCGCCCCGCGCCTGGCGCCGGGGCTCTATCTCGCGGGCGACTACGTCGACGCCGAATTTCCTGCGACGCTGGAAGCGGCCGTGCGCAGCGGTGTCGCGGCGGCGAAGGCAGTGCTGGCCGACCGCTAACCTTCGCAATACGTTCTGTTGTCGATCCTGTAGGCGAGGCGTCAGCCTCGCACGCATGCGAGGCTGAAGCCTCGCCTACAGTTCATACAGTTGCCGCCGGTCCCTCGGCCGATGGCATCGCGGCGTTCAGGCGCCGGTGCGATTGCGCAGCAGCCGCTGCTGCTCCCGCGCCCAGTCGCGTTCCTTGATGGTCTCGCGCTTGTCGTGCTGTTTCTTGCCCTTGGCGAGCCCCACTTCGAGCTTGATGCGGCCGGTGCGAAAATGCAGGTCAAGCGGGGCCAGCGTGTAGCCCGCGCGCTCGACCTTGCCGACGAGGCGATTGATTTCCTCGCGGTGCATCAGGAGCTTGCGCGAGCGCGTCGGGTCCGCGTGCACATGCGTGGAGGCGGTGGCCAGCGGCGAGATATGGGCACCGATCAGCATGATCTCCGCGTTCTTGATCACCACGTAGGCTTCCTTGATGTTGGCGCGGCCGGCGCGGA
>JANMCS010000227.1:0-13666 GCA_031361405.1 Betaproteobacteria bacterium | reverse complement strand
AAGAAGAAATTGACGACGTGCTCCGGCTGGCCGGTGAACTTGCGGCGAAGCACCGGATCCTGCGTGGCCACACCTACCGGGCAGGTATTGAGATGGCACTTGCGCATCATGATGCAGCCAGTGACGACCAGCGGTGCCGTGGCGAAGCCGAATTCGTCGTCGCCGAGCATGTCGCCGATGAACAAGTCGCGTACGGTCTTCATCTGGCCGTCCACCTGCACGGCAATCCGCCCGCGCAGGCGGTTCAGCACCAGCGTCTGCTGCGTTTCCGCGAGGCCCAGTTCCCATGGTGTGCCTGCATGCTTGATCGACGACACCGGCGATGCCCCGGTACCGCCGTCATGACCGGCGATGGTCACGTGATCGGACTTGGCCTTCGCCACGCCGGCCGCCACGGTGCCCACGCCTACTTCGGAGACCAGCTTGACCGAAATCGTCGCCTTGGGATTGGCGTTCTTGAGATCGTGGATAAGCTGCGCCAGGTCTTCGATCGAGTAGATGTCGTGGTGCGGTGGCGGCGAGATGAGTCCCACGCCCGGCACTGAAAAGCGCAGCTTGGCGATGTATTCCGACACCTTGTGTCCCGGCAACTGCCCGCCCTCGCCCGGCTTCGCGCCTTGCGCCATCTTGATCTGGATCTGGTCCGCGGACGCGAGATATTCGGCCGTGACGCCGAAGCGTCCGGAGGCCACCTGCTTGATCTTCGAACGCAGGCTGTCGCCCGCCAGCAGCGGAATGTCGTGTTCGATCTGCGCCTGGCCGATGACGGTGGCGAGCGTATCGCCCGCGACCACACCGCTCGAGCCGGTGCGCAGCTCGTTGCGATAGCGCGCCTCATCCTCGCCGCCTTCGCCGGTGTTCGATTTACCGCCGATGCGGTTCATCGCCACCGCCAGCGTCGTGTGCGCTTCCGTGGAAATCGACCCGAGGCTCATCGCACCCGTGGCGAATCGCCGCACGATCGCCGCCGCCGCTTCCACTTCCTCGATCGGCACCGGCTTGCGCTCCGCGCTCTTGAATTCGAACAGACCGCGGAAGGTCTTCAACTCGCGGCTCTGCTCGTTGATGAGCTTGGCATAGTCGCGGTACGTGGCGAAACTGTTCGACCGCGCCGCATGCTGCAGCTTGGCAATGGTCTCGGGCGTCCACATGTGCGCTTCGCCGCGCGTGCGATATTGATATTCGCCGCCGGCATCGAGCATGTCGCGCAGCAGCGGATCGTTGCCGAACGCAAGCGCGTGCGTGCGCGCCGACTCCTCCGCCACTTCGAAGAGGCCGATGCCCTCGACGTTGCTTGCGGTGCCCGTGAAATACTTGTCGACGAAGGCGCGCTGCAGTCCCACCGCCTCGAAGATCTGCGCGCCGCAATACGACTGGTACGTGGAGATGCCCATCTTGGACATCACCTTGTAGAGTCCCTTGCAGATCGCCTTGATGAAGCGCTTGCCCGACTCCTTGGGATCGATCGCGGGAATCGCATCCGCGAGTTGCGCCACGGTCTCGAGCGCCAGGTACGGATGGATGGCCTCGGCACCGTAGCCGGCCAGCAACGCAAAATGGTGGACCTCGCGCGTCGTGCCGGTCTCGATGACGAGGCCCGTGGACGTGCGCAGCCCGCTCTGCACCAGGTGCTCATGCACCGCGGCCGTGGCCAGCAGCGCGGGAATCGGCAGCGCCTCGGCGCTTACCGCGCGATCGGACAGGATCAGGATGTTATAGCCCTGCCGGATGGCATCCTCCGCGTGCGCGGCGAGGCTTGCCAACGCCGCCTCCATCCCATTGGCGCCCCATGCCGCCGGATAGCAGATGTCGAGTTCGATCGAGCGGAACGCGCCGCCCGAAAACAGCTCGACATGCCGGATCTTTTCCATGTTGTCCGACGTGAGGATCGGCTGCAACGCTTCGAGCCGCATCGTGGGCCGCGTGACCCCGGCCTCGTAGTCCACAGCAAGCAGGTTGGGCCGTGGTCCGATGAACGACACGAGCGACATCACCAACTCTTCGCGGATCGGATCGATCGGCGGGTTCGTCACCTGCGCGAAAAGCTGCTTGAAGTAGTTGTAGAAGACCTTGGGCCGATCGGAGAGCACCGGCAGCGCGGCATCGTTGCCCATCGATCCCAGCGGTTCCTCGCCTGCTTCCGCCATCGGCGTCAGCAACAGCTTCACGTCTTCCTGGGTGTAGCCGAAGGCCTGCTGGCGATCGAGCAGCGGCACGGCGGATGCCGGCGCAGGCGCAGGCTCGGGCATTTCCTCGAGCCGCAGCCGGCATGCCTGCATCCACTCGCGATACGGCTTCGCCGTGGCCAGCGTGCGCTTCACTTCGTCGTCGTCGACGATGCGCCCTTCCTCCAGGTCGACGAGCAGCATCTTGCCCGGTTGCAGCCGCCACTTCTTGACGATGCTGGCTTCGGGAATATCGAGGACGCCCACTTCGGAGGCCATCACGATGTAGTCATCGTCGGTGACGACGAAGCGTGCCGGCCGCAGGCCATTGCGGTCAAGCGTGGCGCCGATCTGGCGGCCGTCGGTGAACGCCATCGCGGCGGGTCCATCCCACGGTTCCATCAGCGCCGCGTGATATTCGTAGAACGCGCGGCGGTCCTCATCCATCAGCGGATTGCCGGCCCAGGCCTCGGGGATCATCATCATCATCGCCTGCGACAGCGGATAGCCGCCCATCACCAGCAATTCGAGAGCGTTGTCGAAGGCCGCCGAATCGGACTGGCCGTCGTAGATCAGCGGCCACAGTTTCGGCAGGTCGGCGCCCAGCACCGTCGATGCGATCGCGCCTTCGCGGGCGCGGATCCAGTTGAAATTGCCGCGCAGCGTGTTGATTTCGCCATTGTGGGAAATGAAACGGAACGGATGCGCCAGATCCCACGTCGGAAACGTGTTGGTGGAAAACCGCTGGTGCACCATCGCCAACGCCGAGACCATCGTCGGATCGGCAAGATCGACGTAGAACTCGCCCACCTGGTGCGCCAGCAACATGCCCTTGTACACGATCGTGCGCGTGGACATCGACACGACGTAGAACTCCTTGCCGTGGCGCAGGTGCAGCGACTGGATCGCGTGACCCGCGCGCTTGCGCAACACGTAGAGCTTGCGTTCGAACGCATCCTGGTCCGGCGTCTGCGGACCGCGGGCGATGAAAACCTGCCGGATCACCGGCTCCACTTCCTTGGTGCGTTCGGAGAGGCCCGAGTTATCGGTGGGCACGTCGCGCCAGCCCAGCAGGACCTGGCCTTCGGCGAGAATGGCGCGCTCGATCTCCTGTTCGCAGGCCATGCGCGACGCGGGTTCGCGCGGCAGGAACACCATGCCCACGCCGTAGTGGCCGAGCGCCGGCAGCGTGATGCCAAGCTTGCCGCACGCGCGGCGCAGGAAAGCATCGGGCAGCTGGATGAGAATGCCCGCGCCATCGCCCTGCAACGGATCGGCGCCCGTGGCGCCACGATGCGTCAGGTTTTCGAGGATCGCGAGGCCGCGGCGGACCACTGAATGGTCCTTGCGCCCCTTGATGTGGGCGATGAACCCGAGGCCGCACGCGTCATGTTCGTTGCGCGGGTCGTACAGTCCCTGCGCCTCGGGCGGCCAATGCGATGAATCCTGCGCGTCCATGTCCTCGAGTCCTCAATTCGGGATGCGGTCGCCCACAAGGCGACCTGCAATGCTTCGCCGGATCCGTGTTGCCGGATACGGGGCGAAACCGATCCATACTACCCGTGATGTTGCGTTGCGGCAATCGCGCGGGCCGCCTATGCCGAGACTACGACGCAACAGCATCCGTCAAGCGGCATGGCTTTCCCGCAGACCGGGCTTGCGCGAGGCCTCCAGTTGGGCTTTAATCTGAACAATGTGAGCTAGATGCTTGTTGCAGCGTTCAAATCAGTCGCGAAGCCGCAACATTTTAGGACAACATCATCAGGAATCAATCATGGTAGAACCGCGCCTCACCGCATGGCTGCGCCCGACCCTTGCCCTCATCGGGCTGGCGGGCATCCTGACACTTGCCGGCTGCGGCGGTGGCAGCGGCGCGCCGAACAATCCGTACGTCCCGCCCGTGGTCGCGCCGGTGCTGAACGTGCAGCCGTCCAACCTGGTCGCCTATACCGGGGTGCCGACCACTGTGACGATCACCAGTGGCCAGGGACCGTTCACGGTCTTTTCGTCCGATGCTTCCGTGGTTCCCGTCACCCAGAACGTTGCGGGGACCACGATCGTCATACTCGCCGGGCAGGTGGCCATCGACACCGCCGTGACTCTCACCGTGCAGGATGCCTTTGGCGCGAGCAAGTTGGTCGGTGTCAGCGTCAAGGCCGCGCCGATCCTGAACGCGCTTGCCTTCAGCCCCAGTGGATCGGATTGCGGGACGGACCTTTGCTCCGGACAAGCCGGCACCGCTACCGTAACCGCCTCGGGTGCCGCCGGAATTCCGCTGGTCGCCCGGAGCATCCGCTTCGATGTCGTCTACGGCCCCATCGGCATCATGACCACCAATCCCGCGACGCCGATCGTCCAGACGACGACGATCGTCACCGATGCCAAGGGCGTTGCCACGGTCGGGATTGCCGCGGTGGCCAATTCGCCGACGCAACCTGCGCAACTTCGCGCCACCGACGTGACGTCGGGACAGCAGCAGATAGTCAACCTGACGGTGGTCAACAGCACCGTGGCCACACAATCGCCGCTGACGGTCGTGCCGAACACGGCCACGATCACGGCAGCCTACGTCAACGTCTGTTCAACAGGCTTCCGCGTCGACTACTACATCTACGGCGGGTCGCCGCCGTACACGGTCGCGTCGAGCTTCCCGACGGGGATCACGCTCGTCAACAACTTCGTCGCCAGGAGTGGCGGGTTCTTCGAGGCGATCACCAACGGCACATGCGTCAACCCGTTGACGTTCACGATTTCCGACTCTGCGGGCAAACAGACCACGGCAACGATCATCAATACTCCGGGTTCCGCCGTACCACCGTCGGCGCCCGCATTGAACGTCTCCCCGGGCGCGGTTGCTTCGACCAGTTGCAGCGGCAAGACCTTCACGTTCCTGCTGACCGGAGGATCGCCGCCGTACAACGCGTATGTCGCGGGCTTTGCCGGAGCGACGCCGCCCACGCTCGCGCCCAACGTCGTGCCGGCCGAGGGCGGTACCATCACGGTGACGTTCACTGCGCCGGAGCCGATCAACGGGGCCACGACGATCGTGGTCGGTGACTCGACGATCCCGCAGAAAACGCAGACGGTGACCATCACCTGCGTCGCGCCGGTGGTCCCGCCGGTCGTGGTGCCGCCGCTCAATACCACGCCTGCCGCGTACGACTACACGGCCGCACCTGGCGGTTGCCCGGCGCAGACGTCCAACTTCGCGGTCACGGGTGGCACCCCTCCGTACACGGTAGCGTTCTCGGCCACGCCTCCGGTGGGCGCCACGATTGTCCCGACGGTGATCCCGACCTCGGGTGGCGGCTTCTCGGTAAAGGGGCTTCCCAACGTCGCCGGGGGCGGTGCCAAGATCACCAACATCACTATCCGCGATTCGGGCGCGCCGCAACTGGTGCAGATCGTCTCGATCACCTGCCCCTGATCCTTCGGGTACGCAACATGAGCAACGGCCGCGGAAGCGGCCGTTGCTCATTGTGGCGACGTGAAGTCGATGCGGCGCGCGGGACGCGCTGCGCACCGGCCAGGCGGCTCGTCAGGGCAGAACAGCCGCCAGGTCGGCTTCGGGCACCGCAGCGGTCACCACCGCACGACCGAGCGCGTCGAGCAGCACGAAGCGGATGCGTCCCGCGGCAACTTTCTTGTCGCGACCCATGAGGTCGATCCAGCGCGGCACGGGCAGGATCGGCGCCTGTGTCGGTACGTTGAGTTGCCGCAACAATGCGATCAGGCGGTCGACATCCGCTGTGGGCAATCCACGCACGCGAGCCGACAGCCTCGCTGCCAACACCATCCCGGCGCCAACGGCTTCGCCATGCAACCAGGCCCCGTAGCCCGCATCCGCCTCGATGGCATGGCCAAAAGTGTGGCCGAAATTCAACAGTGCCCGCACGCCGCCTTCGCGCTCGTCGGCCGCGACAATGGCCGCCTTGATGGCACAGCTCGTGTGGATGGCATGCCGTAACGCCTCCGGGTCGGCTGCAGCAAGGGACCCGGCGTGGGACTCGAGCCACGCGAAGAACGCGGGATCATGGATAGCACCATACTTGACGACCTCGGCCATGCCCGCTGCGAGTTCCCGCGGTGGCAGCGTGCGCAGGCAAGCGGTGTCGATCAGCACCAGCCGCGGCTGATGGAACGCGCCGATCATGTTCTTGCCCAGCGGGTGGTTGATGCCGGTCTTGCCACCGACCGACGAGTCGACCTGTGCAAGCAGCGTGGTCGGTATCTGCACGAACGGCATGCCGCGCTGATAGATCGCCGCTGCAAAGCCCGCGACATCGCCGACAACACCACCGCCCAGCGCAACCACCGCCGTCGTGCGTTCGGCCCGCATTTCGAGCAGGCGCGTGAGCACATCGTCCAGCGTGCTCTGGTTCTTGTGCGCCTCACCATCGGGAATCATGATGGTATCGGAGGCAATGCCGGCTTCGGCAAGCCCGCGCGCCACTGGCGCGAGCCAATACGAGGCCACGGTGGCATTCGTCACCAGGACGACGCGGCGCAGGTCAAGGTCACGCAGCAGCGCGCCGGCGTCGGCGAGGATGCCGCTGCCGATGTGAATCGGATAGCTCCTGTTCGCGAGGTCGACACCGAGTGTCGTGACGTGGTCGCCCATCATGTTGGTACCTCCGGCGGTTCGAAGAGGCGAACCAGGCGCAGCACTTCGTTGCGATCCGATTCGACCACATGGTTCGCTACTTCGCGGTAAAGCGCATCGCGCTCGCCGTATAGCTGCGCCAGTCGTGCCATCGGATCGCCGGTTTGCAGCAGCGGTCGATTGCGGCTGTGGCGAACCCGTTCCCACAGGGTCAATGGTTCGGCGTGCAGGTAGATCACCGTACCGTTTTCCTTCAGCAGCAGCCGGTTGGCGGACCGCAGCACGGCACCCCCTCCGGTCGACAGGACAATGTGCTGCAACCGGGTCAGCTCGGCAATGGTTGCTTCTTCGCGATCGCGGAATCCCGCTTCGCCCTCGATCTCGAAAATCGTCGGAATGGATACGCCCAGGTGCCGCTCGAGTTCGGCATCGGCATCGACGAAGCGCTTGTGCAGACGCCGCGCGAGTTGTCGGCCCAGCGTCGATTTGCCGGCGCCTGGAAGCCCGACCAGAAACAAATTGCCCCGGTGCAACGGCACCGGGGCAATCGGGGGAGGTTGGCTGACCGGGTCGCCGGCGTCTGCGCTCACCGCACCGAGGTTACCGTGTCGCGGACGATACGCGGTGTAAGAAAGATCAGGAGTTCCGATTTTTCAGTTTGGGTCGACGTCTGCTTGAACAGATACCCCAGTATCGGCAGATTGCCCAGCCACGGCACCTGGTTGACGTCGTTGCGGATGATTTCTTCGTAGATCCCGCCAATCACCGCTGTTTCTCCATTGCTGACCGCAATTTGGGTGACTACATTTCGCGTATCGATCGAAGGGATTTGCCCGCCGCCTTGCACCGGAACATTTTGACCCACTGAATCCTTTCGCACCTCCACGTTCATTATGATCCGACCATCCGCAGTGATTTGTGGCGTGACGTCGAGCCTCAACACCGCTTTCTTGAACGAAACAGTGGCAGGGGAGTTGTTGCTACCCGGCGTGACGTACGGAATTTCCGTTCCCTGCTCGATGCCGGCTTTCTGGTTGTCGCCAGTAACCACGCGGGGGCTGGATACCACTTTGCCCCGGCCATCTGCTTCCAGCGCAGAAAGTTCAAGGTTGATCAGGTTTCCGCTACCCAGGTTGATGAGTGTCAACGCGAGCTGCCCGGCTGGATTGAGTACCGGAAGATTCACGTTTAATTGCGGTGAATCGGAGTATCCGGCGGACGCAAGTCCTGAAGCCAGTTCGAACGGCGTCTGGGTACGCGTCTCGCGGATCAGTCGGTCGCCTTCGGTGCGCACGACGGGCGTGGTACTCAGCGTGCCCCCGGATCCCGCCGCATACTTGTTGTTAAGCGTGAAACCGGTCTGCTGCCCGAAGCGAACGCCGAGTTGCTGACTGAACTTGTCGTTGGCTATGACGATCCGCGCTTCAATCAGCACCTGGCGAATCGGCGTATCGATCTGCCGGATGATGCGCCGGACGTCTTCCAGCCGCTGCGCCGTGTCCTGCACGAACAGGATGTTGGACCGCGGGTCGACGACGGCGACGCCGCGCTTGCTGAGAATCGAACCCTGGCCGCCGGTCGTGGCGGTCTGGCCGGCGCCCGCGCCGAATTGCGCTTGGCGATTGGACGTGATCAGCCGTTCAAGATCGGACGCCTTCATGTAATTCAACTGGAACGATTCGGACACCAGGGGCTCCAGCTCGCCGATCTGGATGGCATTTTCAAGCTGCTGCTTTTCCTTGAGTGCCAGCTCCTCGCGGGGCGCGATCAGCACGACATTGCCGTTCTTGCGCATGTCGAGGCCCTTGGTCTGCAGGATGATGTCGAGCGCCTGGTCCCACGGAATGTCCTTCAGCCGCAGCGTGAGGCTGCCCTGGACAGTGTCGCTGGTGATGATGTTGAGGCCGGTGAAGTCGGCGATGACCTGCAGCACCGCGCGCACTTCAACGTTCTGGAAATTGAGCGACAACTTCTCGCCCTTGTAGCCGCCCCGGGTACCCTGGATCAACTTGATGGGGTCATCCTGGATCGGCTTGATCTCCAGGATGAACTTGTTGTCGGTCTGGTACGCCGAGTGCTCCCACAATCCGCGCGGCTCGACCACCATGCGGGCGTTGGAACCCTGCGGGAACGTGTCCACCGTGACGACCGGCGTGCCGAAATCGGCGACGTCGATGCGCCGCTCCAGGTTGCGCGGCACGTTGGTCTTCAGAAAATCGACGACCAGCGTGCGGCCCTGCTGGCGTATGTCGATCCCGGCGGAACTGTCGGACAGGTCGACGACGATGCGCCCCTCGCCGTTGCGGCCGCGCCGGAAATCGATGTCGCGCAGTTGATGTTGCGCTTCGCCGGGCTTGGCCTCGGCAAACCGCTGCACGGTGTCGGAGCCCGGTTTGATCGTTTCCTGGTCATTGAGAGTGACGATGATCGTGTTGCCTTCGACCGTGGTCTCGAACGACTGCGGCTTGTTGAGATTGAACACGACCCGCGTGCGATTACCTGCCGTGATCATGTTCAGGCTGCGCAAGGCGGCCTCGTCCACCACGCGCTGCGTGGCCCCGAGCCCGTTGGTGGTATCCAGGAAGTCGAGCGCGATCCGGGGCGGGCTCTGGATCGAGAACGTGGCAGGAGGATTGGCCGGTGGATTCTTGAGCTGGAAGCGCACCACGGTGCGCCCCGAACTCGCTTTGGAAACGGTGACCTGGTCAAGACTGTTGGGAACCTGCGCAGTGGCGATACCCGCGATGAGCCATGCTCCACACGCCGCCAGAAAGATGCTCCATCCCCTCGGCTTCGAAGCTGCCACGGGGAAGGTCGGGTTGCCGGTGAAGGCGTTCATCATCTGCGCTCCTGTGGTCGTGCTTCGGCTTGCTGCAACTGCAATGTGCTTGTTCGTTCGGTCCAGTCGCCGGCCCCATCCTGCACCAGTTCCTTCAGCTTCAATTCGCTGTCCCCGATGCCGGTGACAACGCCGAAATTCTGTCCAACATAGTTGCCCGCCCGCACCTGGTAGACATCACGATCAGGCGTACGCACGAGGGCGAACACCGTCTTGTTTTTCTCCAGCGTTCCGACCATTGCCAGCGATTCCAGCGGAAAGGCTTCCAAAGGCTCCCGGCGCCGCGTGAGATCGGGGGAGAGCTTGCTGGCACCCTTGGTTGGTTCGATCTTGCGCGGCTTGAACGGATCGGGAAGGTCGAACGCGTTATAGGCAAAGGGATCGTAGGCGCGGATCTGCGGCAACGGATCGAGCTTGCCGCGCGCCCCCTTGCCCTGTTCGCCCATCCAGACGCGCAGGTCCTGATGGCTTTCGCCGCCACATCCCGCGAGCAGGAAAGCGGTCGCAGCCAGCATGGTCAAGGCGCGCGTCATTTCTTGCCCTTCGCGGCACCGGCCTTGGCCTTGGCGATCGCCTTTTGCTTGGCGATTTCCTCTTCGTCCAGATACCGGAAGGTCTTGGCTTCGGCATCAAGGGACAGAACCCCCTTGTCGTTGGCGATGACCACGTCGTTCAGCGTCACGATCCGGGGCAGCTGGGCGACGTCGCTCGCGAACGCGCCCATGTCGTGATACGTGCCGGTGATGCGAATCTTGATCGGCAGCTCGGCGTAGAACTCCGCCATCTTTTCCTGCACTGCCGGCTTGAACAATTCGAACTGCAAGCCGCGTCCGAGGCCCGCCTGGTTGATGTCGGTAAGCAGCGCATCGATTTCCGAGCGATTGGGCAGTTGCTTGACGAGGGCGCCGAACGACTGCTCGACTTCGGTCAATTGCTGCACGTAGAGCTCGAAGTTGATTGCCTTCGCCTTTTTCTGGCCATACTGGACCTTCAGTTTTTCTTCCTCGGCCTGGGCAACCTCGAGCGAATCCCACTGGTCGCGCCAATCGAGAAAATAGCCGGCCACCAGGATCAGGACGAAGATGGCGAACAGGATCGCGATCTTGGGCGCGAGCGGCCAGTTGCCGACGTCGCGGATATTGAGGCGGCGGAGTTCTTCGAGGTTCATGCCGGCCTCCGCGCTTCATCGAGGGAGGCCTTGGCTGGCGCCTTGGGCGGTGCCGCCGGCGCGGCAGGCGCGCCCTGGGGCGGCGCGGCCCCGGTATCCTTGGCTTCGGTTGGGGCAACGCGTTTCACCAGGAAGTTCAGCGTGAATTCGTTGATCTTCTGATCTGCGCCCTTGGCCGCGCCCGGTGCCGGCACCAGCTTGATTTCGACCAGCTCGGGGTTGGTGAGCCACGGCGACGCGTCGATGTTGCGCATCAGCGTGGACACGCGCGCGTTCGACTGCGCGTAGCCGGTGACCGTGACCTTGGAGTCGGTCTGCTTCACGCTGCGCAGGTAGATGCCATCAGGCAGCTGCCGCACGAGCTGGTCGAGCAGGTGCACGGCCTCGCTGCGATTGGCCTGCAGCGTTTCCACCACCTGTTTGCGCGACAGCACCGCGGATATCTGCTCGCGCAACCGGTCGATTTCCTTGATCTGCTCGTCGAGCTTGGCAATTTCCTGCTTCAGCAGCGTATTGCGGGCGGTCTGGTTGTCGATGCGGGCCGCCAGGACGCCATGTACCAGCGCGACCACGGCCAGGCCCAGTACGGCCAGCGACAGCGAGAGCGAAATGAACTGCCGCTGGCGGGCCTGGCGTTTCTGCTCCCGGTGGGGAAGCAGATTGATGCGTACGCCGGCCATTACTCGAAGCTCCGCAGGGCAAGCCCGGTCGCGATCAGCAGCATCGGCGCGTCCTGCGCCAGGGCCCGCGGTCGAATCCGGTCCGATGCCTGCATGGCCGCAAACGGATTGGCGATGACAGTGGCCACGCCGGCGCGCTTGGACACGAGTTCATCAATGCCCGGCAAGGCGGCGCAGCCGCCGGCCAGCACGATCTGGTCAACCTGGTTATGCGACGTCGACGTGAAGAAGAACTGCAGGGCGCGGGTGATCTCAAGCGCCAGCGTCTCCATGAACGGTTGCAGAACGTCGTTGTCGTAAGTTTCAGGCAGTCCCTGGTTCTTCTTGGCGGACTCGGCTTCTTCCGGCGAGAGGTTGAAGGCGCGCTGGATATCCTGGGTCAGCTGGTTGCCACCGAAGGCCTGGTCGCGGGAGAACAGGAATTGGCCGTTGCGCATCACATAGAAATGGGTGACGTGGGCGCCAATGTCCACCAGGGCGATGTTCTGGTCACGGCCGTTGGCCGGCAGCGACGGCGCAATCAGCGCGAACGCCTCTTGCGTGGCGTACGACTCGACGTCCATCACGCGGGGCTTGAGTCCGGCCGCCTCGGCAATGGCGACCCGATCTTCGACCTTTTCCTTGCGCGACGCCGCGATCAGGACTTCGACTTCGTCTGGATTATTGGGGGCGGGACCGAGGATCTGGAAATCGAGGTTGACCTCGTCCAGGGCAAACGGGATGTACTGGTTGGCCTCCGCCTCGACGGTAAGCTCCAGTTCCTCTTCCTTCTGGCCAGCCGGCACGATGATCTTTTTGGTAATGACCATCGCGGCGGGCAGCGACATGGCAACATTGCGGTTGCGGCTGCCAAGGCGTTTCCAGCCACGTTTCAGGGCGTCGCTGACCTGATCCAGGTTGGCGATGTTGCCGTCGGCGACCAGATCCTTGGTCAAGGGCTCGATGGCATAGCGCTCGAGCCGGTAAGTTCCCTTGCCGGTTTGAATGAGTTCGACCAACTTGATCGAGGTCGACGCAATGTCGACACCAATCAGGGCCGGAGATTTGGTTTTGAAGATGTCGAGCACAGTGGAGAGCTTTTCGGCAACCATGGCGATCTTCGGGCGAGAATGCTGATAATTTACATTAAACTCTGGCAGCAAGTATGAACCTTGTCAATTTGTTTCCCCCATTCCTGCAACACTTGTTGCGCATTTGGCAGCATCCTGGTGTCCAACCGCTCTCTTGACGCAAGTTTCATTCCTACGTGCTAAAGCGCTGGCTTCTCTATCTGGGTTCCGTGGTCCTCGGTCTCGGCGTCGTAGGCGCCCTGCTGGGCGCGTTCGTACTGGCCCTGCTCTGGCCCACGCTGCCGTCGCTCGAAGTGCTGACCGACTACCAGCCAAAGATTCCACTTCGGGTTGTTTCGGCGGACGGGGCATTACTTGGTGAATTCGGAGAGGAGCGGCGGGCGGTGGTGTCGATCCGCGAAGTCCCGGATGTCATGAAACAAGCCATTTTGGCGGCGGAAGACGAACGGTTCTACCAACATGGTGGTGTGGACTACTTAAGTATCGCCCGAGCGGCCCTGACCAACCTCGCGTCGGGAACCCAGCAGGGCGCCGGCACGATCACCATGCAGGTTGCCCGCAACTTCTTCCTCACGCGGGAAAAGACCGTCACCCGCAAACTGCGCGAAGTGCTGCTGGCGTGGAAGATCGAGGCCAACCTCACCAAGGACGAGATCCTCGAGCTCTACCTTAACCAGATCTTCCTGGGTCAGCGGGCCTACGGCTTCGGCGCCGCAGCGCAGATCTACTTCGGCAAGGGGCTGCAGGACATCTCGGTGGCCGAGGCCGCGATGCTGGCGGGCCTGCCCAAGGCCCCGTCTGCCTATAATCCGGTGACCAACCCGCGCCGCGCCAAGACCCGCCAGCTATACGTGCTGCGCCGGATGCATGACCTGCGCTTCATCAGCGATGCGCAGTTGAAGGAAGCGCAAGGGGCGCCGCTCAACGTTCGCCAGGGCATCCGGGATGCGCTGCCGACGCATGCGGAGGCGGTGGCGGAAATGGCACGGCAGGTGGTCTTCGACGCGTATGGCGAGGATGCCTACACCCGGGGGATCACGGTCTGGACCACCGTACGCAAGGCCGACCAGGAAGCGGCCTATGCCGCGGTCCGGCGCGGGGTCATCGACTACGACCGGCGCCACGGCTACCGCGGGCCGGA
>JANMCS010000224.1:0-2565 GCA_031361405.1 Betaproteobacteria bacterium | reverse complement strand
GGTCGCTGCTGCTGTAGACGCGGCTTCGGCCTTCCGGCAAAACAAGAGCGTCTCGACATCGAGCCACGAGGTCTTGACGCCGCGGCGGCAGCAGGCGCTCAATGGTGGCTCGTGTCTTCCACCGCTGCGGAGGTCGTATGTCCATGCGCTCGTTGCGTTCCATTGTTGCCGGCCAGACGCCCATATCCGCGCTGCGCTCAAGCACCGTGGTCGAGGCCGCCCGGTCGATGAAGACCCACGATGTGGGCGCGCTGCTGGTGCTGGACGGCACGCGGCTGTGCGGCATCTTCACCGAGCGCGACGCCTTGTTCCGCGTGCTGGCGGCTGGTCGCGATCCGCTCACGACCAGGCTCGTCGACGTGATGACGCCGCAGCCGCAGACCATCCACCCGGACGAGCCGTTCCTGCACGCGCTCCGGGTGATGCACAAATGCCGGTTCCGCCACCTTCCGGTGGTGGAGTTCGACCGGCCGCTTGGCATGGTTTCGGTGCGCGATGCGCTGGACGAGGACCTCTACGCGCTGCGCACCGATCTCGGGCAGCGCGAGCACATGCTGTTCTGATTCGTCCCGCTTGTATCCGCAGGCGAGGCTTCAGCCTCGCGGAGTCGATGTCGCGCCTGCCACAGCGAGGCTGAAGCCTCGCCTACGAGAGTGGCCTTCGCGAAGCGGGTTAGACAATGGCCCGCACCGGGGCCACGATTAGCGGTACCCCGGCCGCGGTCGGGCATACTGGCGGGCTCGCCCCCTGCCTGCCTTCGCCATGCGCACCCACGTCCTGCCCCGCACCGACCTCAACGTTTCCGAAGTCTGCCTCGGCACCATGACCTGGGGCGAGCAGAACTCCCGCGACGAGGCGCATGCCCAGCTCGACTATGCGGTGGACCACGGCATCAACTTCATCGACACGGCGGAGATGTACCCGGTGCCGCCCAATGGCATCACGCAGGGCCGCACCGAGACCATCCTGGGCGAATGGCTTGCCCGGCGTGGTCGCACCGGACTGGTGATTGCATCCAAGGTGGCCGGGCCGGGGCGGCGCGACTGGATCCGCAACGGCCGCACCGATCTCACCCGCGACGTGATCCTCGAGGCCGCCGACACCAGTCTGGCGCGGCTCCAGCTCGATTGCATCGATATCTTCCAGATCCACTGGCCGCAGCGTAACGTGCCGATGTTTGGCGCCGTGGAGTTCGAACCGGCGAAGGAAAAGGCGGGCGGCCCGGATATTGCCGAGCAGGTCGAGGCGATGGGCGCGCTGATCCAGGCCGGCAAGATCCGCCACTACGGGCTGTCCAATGAATCGGCGTGGGGCGCGCTTGCATTCCAGCGCGCGGCCGACGCGCTTGGCTTGCCCGGCCCGGTGACGATCCAGAACAGCTACAGCCTCGTGTCGCGCAGCGTGGACAACGATCTCGCCGAAGTGCTGCACCGCGAGAAGATGTCGTTGCTGGCCTACAGCCCGCTGGCCGGGGGCATGCTCACTGGCAAGTATCTTGGTGGCAACAAGCCCGCCGCGTCGCGGTATTCGCTGTTCGACGGATTGGGCGCGCGTTTTCGCAAGCCGCTCGTCGCCGAGGCGATTGCCGAGTTTGCCTCCGTGGCGAGGGAATGCAATCTCACGCTGACGCAACTCGCGCTGGGCTATGTGAAAAGCCGATGGTTTATCGGCGCCTCGATCATCGGTGCCACGTCAGTCACCCAGCTTGCGGAAAACATTGCCGCGGCACAACTGGTGCTTGACACGGCGACGCTCGAAGCGATTGCGCGCGTGCACCTGCGCTTTCCCAATCCCGCCGGCGGCTGACGTCAGCCCATCACGCGACGTTGCCGCAAACAATTTTCAAACGATGCGGCACGCCGTGCCGCGCCACCTATCCGCAGGAGCTCCCATGGACGTCCGTGCCGCTGTAGCCCACCGGGCCAATGCGCCGCTGGTGATCGAAACCGTGCAGCTCGCCGGTCCGCGCGCGGGCGAAGTGCTGGTCGAGATCAAGGCGACGGGCATCTGCCACACCGACGAATTCACGCGCTCCGGCGCCGATCCGGAAGGCCTCTTCCCGGCCATCCTCGGACACGAAGGCGCGGGCGTCGTGGTGGCAATCGGCGCGGGCGTGACCAGCGTCGCCGTCGGCGATCACGTGATCCCGCTCTACACGCCGGAATGCCGGCAATGCAAATCGTGCCTGTCGCGCAAGACCAACCTGTGCACGGCGATTCGTGCCACGCAGGGCAAGGGCGTGATGCCTGACGGCACCAGCCGCTTTTCATTGAATGGCCAGCCGCTGCACCACTACATGGGCTGCTCGACGTTCGCCAATTACACGGTACTGCCGGAAATCGCAGTGGCCAAAATCCGCAACGACGCGCCATTCGACAAGGTCTGCTATATCGGCTGCGGCGTCACCACCGGCATCGGCGCGGTGATCAACACGGCCAAGGTCGAGCCGGGCGCCAATGTCGTCGTGTTCGGTTTGGGCGGCATCGGCCTCAACGTCGTGCAGGGCGCGCGGATGGTGGGCGCCAACATGATCATCGGCGTGGACCTGAATCCCGCACGCGAAGC
>JANMCS010000220.1:0-2520 GCA_031361405.1 Betaproteobacteria bacterium | reverse complement strand
GCCGTCGCGCGTGATCATCGACAGGCTGATTGCGCGTGGCGCCCGCGTGGTCGCCTACGACCCCGTCGCAATGGACGAGGCGCGCCGGGTCTTCGGCGCGATACCGCAATTGAGTTATGCGGTCTCGCCACTCGATGCCTGTATGGGCGCCGACGCGCTGGTCGTCGTGACGGAGTGGCAGGAGTTCCACAGCCCCGACTTTGATGCGCTCCAAGCGACACTCGGCGAAAAGCTGATCTTCGACGGCCGCAATCTCTACGACCCGCCGCAGGTCCGTGCCGCGGGTCTCGAGTATTTCGCCATCGGTCGCCGCTGAGCAGCCCCATGTCGACCACCGCCTTTTCTGCGTTTCGCCCGCGCCTTGCCACCGCCCGCGTGCTCGTGGCCGGTGATGTGATGCTCGACCGTTACTGGTTCGGCGACGTCGAGCGGATCTCGCCGGAAGCGCCGGTGCCGGTGGTCAAGATCGCGCGGACCGAGGAGCGCCCGGGCGGCGCCGCCAATGTGGCCCGCAACGCCGCGTCACTGGGTGCGCAAGCCTCGCTGCTGTCCGTGGTCGGCGACGACGAGCCGGCCAACATCCTGGCGCGCCTGCTGGAAGCCGAGCACGTGCACACGTCGTTGTTGCGCGATCCCACGCTACCCACCACGGTGAAGCTGCGCGTGATCGGGCGGCAACAGCAGTTGCTGCGCATCGACTTTGAGACCGCGCCGTCCCATGAGGTGCTCGCGGCCAAGCTGGCCGACTACGAACGCATGGTGGCGGCCGCCGACCTCGTGATCCTGTCGGACTATGGCAAGGGCGGCCTCGCGCACATCGCGTCGATGATCGGCCATGCCCGGGCCGCGGGCAAACCCGTGCTGGTGGACCCCAAGGGCGAGGATTACGAACGCTATCGCGGCGCCACGCTGCTGACGCCCAACCGCAGCGAATTCCGGCAGGTGGCGGGCCGATGGACCAGCGAAGCGGAATTTGCCGCCAAGGCACAGGTGCTGCGGCAGAAGCTTGCGCTCGATGCACTGCTGGTCACGCGCTCGGAGGAGGGCATGAGCCTCTTCACGACGGCAGGGACGCTGACGATTCCGGCCGTGGCGCGCGAAGTGTTCGACGTCTCCGGTGCCGGCGATACCGTCATCGCCACCATCGGCGTGCTGATGGCGGCGGGCATGCCCATTGCCGATGCCGTGCATATCGCCAACGAAGCGGCCGGTGTCGTCGTCGGCAAGCTCGGCACCGCGGTCGTGCATCCGCACGAACTGCGCTAGTTGGCCGACGCTCGACGGCGCCTCATGGGCAAAGCCAAAACCATCTACGCGTGCACCGAATGCGGCGGCACGTCCCCGAAATGGCAGGGCCAGTGTCCGCAATGCGGGGTGTGGAACACGCTGGTGGAAACGGTTGCCGCGACCACGGCCGTACGGTTCCAGACGGTGGCGGGTACCCGCTCCGCGATCACGTCGCTGGCGTCGGTCAAGGCGCAGGAAAACACCCGGATCGCCACGGGACTCGATGAATTCGACCGCGTGCTGGGCGGCGGGCTCGTCGCCGGCGGCGTGGTACTGATCGGCGGCGACCCCGGCATCGGCAAGTCCACGTTGCTGCTGCAGGCCGGCGCGGCGCTAGGCGCGGCGCATCGCACGCTCTATGTCACCGGCGAGGAATCGGTCGAGCAGGTGGCGCTGCGCGCGCAGCGGCTTGGCCTCATCAACGCGCCGGTGGAATTGCTGGCTGAAGTCCAACTCGAGGCCATCGTGGGGGCGATCAGCACCGCGCAGCCCGAGGTCGTGGTGATCGATTCGATCCAGACCGTGTACTCGGAAGCGCTGGATTCGGCGCCCGGCAGTGTGGCGCAGGTGCGCGAATGCGCCGCGCAGCTGACGCGACTGGCCAAGCAGCGCGGCATCGTCGTCATCCTGGTCGGCCACGTGACCAAGGAGGGCGCCATTGCCGGCCCGCGCGTGCTCGAGCACATCGTCGACACGGTCCTCTACTTCGAGGGCGACCCGCACTCGAGCTTTCGGCTGGTGCGGGCGATCAAGAACCGCTTCGGCGCGGCCAACGAGCTCGGCGTCTTCGGCATGACCGAGCGCGGCCTGAAGGGCGTCACCAATCCGTCGGCATTGTTCCTGTCGCAGCACGCCGAACCGGTCGCCGGGTCGGCGGTCGTGGCCACGCTGGAGGGGTCGCGGCCCCTGCTGGTCGAAATCCAGGCGCTGGTCGATCCGGTGCAGGGCGGCAATCCGCGCCGGCTCGCGGTGGGGCTCGATGCGCAGCGGCTGGCGCTGCTGCTGGCCGTGCTGCACCGTCACGGCGGCGTCGACACCAGCGGCTACGACGTGTTTGTGAATGCGGTCGGGGGTGTGCGTATCCAGGAACCTGCGGTCGATTTGGCCGTACTGCTTTCGATCAACTCTTCCATACGTAACAAACCATTACCAGCGAAATCTATTGTATTCGGTGAAGTTGGACTGGCGGGGGAAATCCGCCCTGTGCAACGCGGTCAGGAGCGCATCCGCGAG
>JANMCS010000214.1:0-10980 GCA_031361405.1 Betaproteobacteria bacterium | reverse complement strand
CGGATCAGCTGCGCCGGCTCGCCCACCATGCTCCAAGTTCGCCGACGATGCCGCGACGAAACGCGAGTACGCAAATGACGAAGATGAGGCCCGTGATCACGGTGACCCACTGCCCGAAACTGGCGAGATAACTTTCGAGGCCGATGATCGCGAACGCACCGACCACCGGGCCGAAGATCGTGCCCATGCCGCCCAGCAGCACCATCAGCACGACTTCGCCGGACATCGACCAGTGCACGTCGGTAAGCGAGGCCAGCTGGAACACGATGGCCTTGGTGGCGCCGGCCAACCCCGATAATGCCGCAGACAGTACGAACGCAATCAGCTTGTACTTGTCGGCGTCGTAGCCGAGCGAGATTGCGCGCGACTCGTTTTCGCGGATGGCTTTCAACACCTGGCCAAACGGCGAATTCACGATCCGGTAGATCAGCAGGAAGCCGGCAACAAAGATCGCCAGCACCACGAAATACATCGTCAGCGTATTGGACAGTTCAATGAACCCGAACAGCTTGCCACGCGGCACCGACTGGATGCCATCCTCGCCACCGGTCAGCGGCGACTGCAGGCAGAAGAAATAGATCATCTGCGCCAGTGCCAGCGTGATCATCGCGAAATAGATGCCCTGCCGGCGTATGGCCAGCAAGCCGACGACGACGCCCAGGACCGTGGCCGCCACCGTGCCTGCGAGGATCGCGAATTCAGGCGGCCAGCCCCAGATCTTGGCCGCATGCGCGCACACATAGCCCGCGGAACCCAGGAACATGGCGTGCCCGAACGACAAGAGGCCGCCGAAACCGAGCAGCAGATTGAACGCACAGGCGAAGAGCGCGAAACACAGCGCCTTCATCAGGAAGACCGGATACACGCCGACGAACGGCGCGATGGCCAGCGCCACCACCATCACTACGGTGGCCAGGGCGATGCGGTGGCGCGAAGGGATGCTGGTGGCAGCCAGTGCGGCGACAGGTGCGTTCATGTCAGCGTTCCCGACCGAAGAGGCCTTGCGGTTTCAACAGCAGCACCAACACCATGATCACGAAGATCACCGTATTGGACGCCTCCGGGTAGAACACCTTGGTCAGGCCTTCGACAATGCCGAGGCCGAAGCCGGTGAGGATCGCACCCAGGATCGACCCCATCCCGCCGATCACCACGACGGCGAACACCACGATGATGAGGTTGGCCCCCATCTGCGGGCTGACCTGATAGATCGGCGCCGCCATCACGCCCGCCAATGCCGCCAGTCCGACCCCGAAGCCGTAGGTGAGCGTGACCATGCGCGGAACGTTGATGCCGAACGCCTGCACCAGCGCCGGATTTTCCGTGGCGGCGCGCAGGTAGGAGCCGAGCTTGGTCCGCTCGATCACGAACCAGGTGCCGAGGCAGACGATCAGCGAGGCCACGATCACCCATGCCCGGTACTTGGGCAGGAACATGAAGCCCAGGTTGAACGCCCCGGTGAATTCCTGCGGCAACCGGTACGGCTGGCCGGAGCTACCGTAAAAATTGGTGAAGACGCCCTGCGCGACCAGCGCGAGGCCGAACGTCAGCAACAGGCCGTACAGGTGATCGAGCTTGTACAGTCGGGAGAGCATCGTGCGTTCGATGACGACACCCGTGGCACCGATGATGAGCGGCACCAGCAGCAGCGACCACCAGTAGCCAACACCGAATTTCTCCAGCAGGAACCACGCGCAGAACGCGCCCATCATGTACTGGGCGCCGTGCGTGAAATTGATGATGTTGAGCAAGCCGAAGATCACGGCGAGCCCCAGGCTCAACATCGCGTAGAACGCGCCGTTGATGAGGCCGATCAGCAGTTGCCCGAACAGGGCCTGCGTCGGAATGCCGAAAATCTCCGTCACGCCAAATCACCGGCGGAGATTGCTTGCAGCAACATGGCGTGACGGACCGACATCATTTCACGAGTGGGCAGTCGCCATCCTTCAGCGGCCGGAACGCCTGGTCCGCCGGAATCGTCGCGCGGACCTTGTAGTAATCCCAGGGACCCTTCGACTCGGCCGGCTTCTTCACTTCCATGAGATAGGCCGGGTGAATCTTGCGGCCGTCGGCACGGATGGTGCCCTTGCCGAAGAGCGGATCGTCCGTGGGCATTTCCTTCATCTTGGCTACCACCTTGAGGCCGTCATCCGACTTCAGCGCTTCCACTGCCTTCAGGTAGTGCAGCACGGATGAGTAGACGCCGGCGTGAACCATCGTGGGATGGATGCCCTTGTCGAGAGGCGCAAAGCGCTTCGCAAACGCACGCGTCTGGTCGTTCTGGTCCCAGTAGAACGTGTTGGTGACGATCAGGCCTTGCGCAGTAGGCAGGCCCAGCGCATTGACGTCGGTGAGGAACACCAGCAGACCTGCAAGGTTCTGCCCGCCTTTGACGATGCCGAATTCGGCCGCCTGTTTGATGGAGTTGGTGGTATCCCCGCCGGCATTGGCCAGCCCGACGATCTTGGCCTTCGACGCCTGCGCCTGCAGCAGGAAGGACGAGAAATCCTGTGTGTTGAGCGGTGCACGCACCTTGCCCAGCACCTTGCCACCGTTCTTCAGCACGACCGCTTCGGTATCACGCTCGAGCGCGTGGCCGAATGCGTAATCAGCCGTCAGGAAAAACCATGAATCTCCGCCCGACTTGACGATGGCACCGCCGGTGCCATTGGCCAGCATCCACGTGTCGTAGGTCCAGTGCACCGTGTTGGGTGAGCAGGCCTTGCCCGTGAGATCGGACGATGCCGGGCCGGAGGCAAGGAACACCCTGTTCTTGTCCTTGGTGATCTGGTTCACCGCGAGCGCGACACCCGAGTTGGGAACGTCGACGATGACATCGACCTTGTCGGTGTCATACCACTGCCGGGCGATCGCCGACCCGACGTCGGGCTTGTTCTGGTGATCGGCCGAGACAAACTCGACCTTGAACCCGCGCTTCTCGATGCCGGAATCTTCCACCGCCATCTTCGCTGCGGCCACCGAACCCGCCCCCGCCAAGTCGGTATACAAACTGGACATGTCGGTCAACACGCCGATCTTGATGAGATTGTCGGAAATCTGCGCCTGTGCCGCGCCCATGGTCAAGCTGGCGGCGACGGCGACGCCGAGGGTGTTACGTTTGAATGCATTCATGTTGCCTCCTTGGTGAAGGGTCCGCTGTCGCTAAACCCCGAGATAATCGTGCAGCTTTTCCATGTTGGCATCGAGCTCGGCGTTGCGGATCATGTCCACGACGCGTCCGTGCTCGATGACGTAGTGACGGTCCGCGACGGTAGCCGCAAACCGGAAATTCTGTTCGACCAGCAGGATCGTGAAACCCTGCGCCTTCCGCCGCGCGATCGGGCGGCCGATCTGCTGGACGATCACGGGGGCCAGGCCCTCGGTGGGTTCGTCGAGCAGCAACAGCCGCGCACCGGTGCGCAGAATGCGCCCGATCGCCAGCATCTGCTGTTCACCACCCGACAACTTGGTGCCCTGGCTCGTGCGCCGTTCCAGCAGGTTGGGAAAGAGCTCATAGATCTGCTCGACCGTGAGTCCGCCCGCACGCACCACCGGCGGCAGCAGCAGGTTTTCCTCGACGCTGAGCGATGCGAAGATGCCGCGCTCTTCCGGGCAATAGGCAATGCCCTGCCGCGCGATGCGGTTGGACGGCATCCGGATCAGTTCCTGGCCCTCGTACGCGATCGCGCCTTCGCGCCGCGGCACGATGCCCATGATCGATTTCAGCGTGGTGGTCTTGCCCGCGCCATTGCGCCCGAGCAGCGTGACCACTTCGCCCGCGCGCACCTCGAAATCGACACCGTGCAGGATGTGCGATTCGCCATACCAGGCGTTGAGGCCCTTGACGCTCAGCAGCGCGTCGGCGTGGTCCGGTACCAGGCCCACCGGTGCGGCTTCAACCATGTCCCGCTCCCATGTAAGCCTGTACCACATCAGGATTCTTCGACACGGTGGCGTAGTCGCCCTGCGCGAGGATTTCGCCGCGCGCCAGCACCGTGATGTGGTCCGCCAACGTCGAAACCACCGACAGGTTGTGCTCGACCATCAGTACCGTGCGGTTGACGGCAACCTTGCCGATCAGGACCGTGATGCGCTCGACATCCTCGTGCCCCATGCCGGCGGTCGGTTCGTCGAGCAGCATCATCTCCGGTTCCAGCGCGAGCGTGGTGGCGATTTCCAGCGCCCGCTTGCGGCCATACGACAATTCCACCGCGGTGGCCGTCGCAAATTCGGACAGGCCCACGGCATCGATCAATGCGAGCGCCTGCGCGTCGAGCGCGCGCAAGGACTGCGCCGACCGCCAGAAATCGAAGGAATGCCCTTGCTTGCGTTGGAGCGCGATGCGGACGTTCTCGAGCACCGACAGGTGCGGAAACACGGCCGAGATCTGGAACGAGCGCACGAGACCCATGCGCGCAATGGCCGAAGGACTCGATCCGGTGATCTCACGCTCGTTGTAGAAGATCTGGCCCCGCGTGGGCGTGAGGAAATGCGTGAGCAGGTTGAAGCAGGTGGTCTTGCCCGCGCCGTTGGGACCGATCAACGCATGGATGGTGCCCCGCCGAATGACCAGATCGACGTCCTTGACCGCAACGAAGCCCTTGAACTCCTTGGTGAGCTTGCGCGTTTCGAGGATGGTGTCGGTGGGCATGCGTTGGCAGGTGAGAGTGCGTTCTGAAGGCAGGAAATGGATGTGGGCGGCGGATTATGCTTTTGTCGAACCCATTGGCGCAACCGGCATGTGCGGGGGCGGCGACGTGATCATTGGGTGCGCCATTGCGGTGTACGTTTGCCGAGGAACGCATCGATGCCTTCCGCTGCATCGGGATCAAGCATGTTGCAGGCCATCGACTCGCCGGCCAGCGCATAGGCGTCGGGCAGGCGTTGCTCGATCTGCGCATAGAACGCCTGTTTGCCCAGAGCGATGGCGGCGGGGCTCTTCGCGGCGATGGTCGCGGCCAGCGCACCGATGGCCACGTCGAGCTGCGCGGTGGGGACCACCCGATTGACCAGGCCCCAGGCCAGCGCCGTTGGCGCGTCGATCATGTCGCCTGTCAGCAGCATCTCCAGCGCGCGCTTGCGCGACACGTTGCGCCCGACCCCGACGCCCGGCGTCGTGCAGAAAATGCCGGCGTTGATCCCCGACAAGCCGAACCTGGCCGTGTCGGCGGCCACCGCGAGGTCGCACATCGACACCAATTGGCATCCGGCGGCGGCGGCGGCGCCATGGACCCGGGCAATCACGGGCTGCGGCAGGCGCGTCAGCTTGAGCATCATCTGCGTGCAGGCATCGAACAGTCCACGCTGCCAATCGTGATCGACGTGCGCGCGCATTTCCTTCAGATCGTGACCCGCGCAAAACGCGCGACCGGTGCCAGCCAGCACCACCACGCGCACCGCGGCATCGCCGGCAATGGCATCCAGTGCTGCGTCGAGCGCAGCGATCATCGTCGTGGAGAGCGGATTGAAGCGATCGCCGCGATTCAACGTCAGCGTGGCAATGCCGTGCGCCGTGTCGCGCAACAGCAAGGGTTGGAGGTCTGCTTCGAGGCGCGCGTTCATGGCTCTGCTCCGGTGCCGGTCGGGTTGGTCAATCCGGCCATTGTAAGCACGCCGGCGCTGCCAAAGGACATAATGGCAATCGGAAGGGCATAGATCGTCGATTGACCAGAATTTTTTATAAATTTAGTAATATTGCCTGCCATATAAGTTTTTTATGGTTATTATCTCCTCTTTACAGCAGGTTCACCACTTCACTCTCATAATGCCCCGCCCGCTTTCCGCGACGCTCACCGCCCTCCGCGCGCGCATCGCCGCCGCCCATCGTCAGCCCGAGGCCGCCGCGGTGCCTGCGCTCGTCGATGAGGCCGCGTTTGCCCCGACAGCGTTGGCGGCCACGCAACGGCTGGCGACGCAATGGGCGCAAGGCATTCGCGCCGCGCGCACCAAGTCGGGCGGCGTCGACGCCTTGATGCTCGAGTTCTCGCTCGAATCGAACGAAGGCGTGGCCCTGATGTGCCTCGCGGAGGCGTTGCTGCGCATCCCGGACGCTGCCACGCGCGACCGCCTGATCCGCGACAAGATCGGCCGCGGCGCTTGGCGTGCGCACGTCGGGCGCAGTCCTTCCGTATTCGTCAACGCCGCGGCATGGGGACTGCTGGTTACCGGTACGCTGGTCGACTCGCACAGCGCCTCGGCGCTGGAGCGCGCGGTGACCTCCATGCTGCGCAAGGGTGGCGAGCCGCTGATCCGCAAGGGCGTCGATCTCGCGATGCGCATGCTGGGGCGCCAGTTCGTCACCGGCCGCACGATCGAGGAGGCTTTAGTCAATGCGCGCGAACGCGAAGCGCGCGGCTATCGTTTTTCATTCGACATGCTGGGCGAAGCGGCGCTTACCGATGCCGATGCGCAGCGCTATTACGCCGCCTACGAACACGCCATCCATGCCATCGGCACGGCGGCGGGCAACGCAGGCGCGCTGGCCGGGCCTGGCATCTCCGTCAAGTTGTCCGCGCTGCATCCGCGCTACACGCGGCTGCAACGCGAGCGCGTGATGCATGAACTGCTGCCCCGGGTGCGGTCGCTGGCGCTGCTCGCCCGCGATTACCGCATCGGCTTCAACATCGATGCCGAGGAAGCCGATCGACTGGAACTGTCACTCGACATCGTCGCCGCGCTGGCCGGCGATCCCGCGCTGGCCGACTGGGATGGCTTGGGCTTCGTCGTGCAGGCGTATCAACGCCGGGCCCGCGCGGTGATCGACTGGTTGATTGCACTTGCGCGCCTCCATCAGCGTCGCCTGATGGTCCGCCTGGTCAAGGGCGCCTACTGGGATTCGGAAATCAAGCGGGCGCAGGTCGACGGACTGGCCGACTATCCAGTGTTCACGCGCAAGGTGCACACCGATGTCTCCTACCTGGCGTGCGCGCGTGCGATGCTGGCCGCCCCCGATGCGCTGTTTCCGCAATTTGCGAGCCACAACGCATTCACGATCGCGGCCATCCACACGCTTGCCGGCGCTGCCGAATATGAATTCCAGTGCCTGCACGGGATGGGCGAATCGGTCTACGACCAGATCGTCGGCGCCGGACCGCTGCATCGGCCATGCCGCATCTACGCGCCGGTGGGCTCGCACGAAACGTTGCTAGCCTATCTCGTGCGGCGTCTGCTCGAAAACGGGGCCAACTCCTCGTTCGTCAATCGCATCGTCGACCCGTCGGTCGCCATCGCGGACCTGGTCGACGATCACGTCGCGCGCGCCCGCGCCGGCGGTGGCACGGCGCACCCGCGCATCGCATTGCCGCCGGACCTTTTCCCCGACCGCCGCAATTCACGCGGCATGGATTTCGCCGACGAAGCGACGCTGGCGATGCTGGACGCCGCGGTGCACGCACCGCAATCGACGCGCGTCGTCCGACCGTTGCTCGCGATTCCCGCACCGGCCACCACGCACGACACGTTCACCATCCGCAATCCTGCCGATCATGCGGACATCGTCGGCACGATGCAGGCGGCCAGCGCCGACGACGTTGCCGCCGCCGTTGCTGCGGCGAGTGAAAGTCCATGGCCCGCGGTGCCGGCCGCGACACGCGCATCGTTGCTGGAACGTGCCGCCGACCTCCTGGAGGACACGCGCCTCGACCTGATGGTGCTGCTGGTCCGGGAGGCGGGCAAGTCGTTGCCCAACGCGATGGGTGAAGTGCGCGAAGCGGTCGACTTCTGCCGCTACTACGCGGCACAGGCGCGGCGCGAACTGCACGGGACCACGCCCCGCGGGCCGATCGTCTGCATTGCGCCGTGGAATTTTCCGTTGGCGATCTTCGTGGGCCAGGTGGTCGCAGCACTTGCCGCCGGCAATCCGGTATTGGCCAAGCCGGCCGAGCAGACACCGTGCATTGCGGGTGCGGCCATCGCCCTGCTGCATCGCGCCGGCATTCCGTTGTCGGCGCTCCAAATGCTGCCGGGACGCGGCGAAACAGTGGGCGCCGCGCTGGTGGCGGATGTGCGGATCGCCGGCGTGCTGTTCACCGGCTCCACGGCCGTCGCCCAGGGCATCAATCGCATTCTGGCGCGGCGCGATGACGAGCCGCTGCTGATCGCGGAGACCGGCGGCATCAACGCCATGATCGTCGACAGTTCCGCGTTGCCGGAACAGGTCGTGCAGGATGCGATCACGTCTGCGTTCGACAGCGCGGGCCAACGCTGCTCGGCGCTGCGGCTTCTTTGCGTCCAGGACGACGTGGCCGCCGCCATCCTGCCGATGCTGCGCGGCGCGATGGCCGAACTCGCCGTGGGCGATCCGCGCGAACTCGCCACCGATGTCGGCCCGGTGATCGACACCGACGCGCGCGACGCGCTGGCCCACCACGTGGCGCAGATGCGCGTTGCCGGCGCCCAGGTGGAGCAGCTCGTGCTGCCCGTCACGACGGCCAACGGCACGTTCTTCGCGCCCACGCTGGTCGAACTCGCAAGCCCCGCGCAATTGTCGCGCGAGGTCTTCGGGCCGGTGCTGCATGTCGTGCGCTACCACGAGGGCACGCTGGGCGCGCTGCTCGAGGCCATCAATGCGCCGGGCTATGGCCTCACGCACGGTATCCAGACACGCATCGACGAAACGGTGAATTTCATCAGTGCGCGGGTGCGCGCCGGCAACGTCTACGTCAATCGCAACATCGTCGGTGCCGTGGTCGGCGTCCAGCCCTTCGGCGGCGATGGCCTGTCCGGCACCGGTCCGAAGGCCGGCGGGCCGCACTATCTGCGGCGGCTGGTGCGCGAGGACGAAGGCATCGCGCCGGATGCCATGAACCGCGCCACATTGCTGCCCGGTCCCACCGGCGAGGCGAACACGCTGACGCTGCATCCGCGAGGCCGGGTGGCTTGCATTGCAGCCGACGGCGAGGCTCTGGCGCTGCAGGCGCGCACGGCGCATGGGCTCGGCAATACGGTGCTGCTCACGGCGTCGCCTGCCGCCGAAAACATCGCGCGGGACATTGGCACCGGATGCGAAATCGTGGCCGATCCGCTCGGCAGTGCGCCCGATGCCGTGATGTTCGACGGCAGCGCGGCGGCCGCCGCCTTGCTGCGCCAGCGACTGGCCGCGCAGAATGGCGCGCTGGTGCCCTTGCTGCTTCCACGCGAAGGCGTGTACGCCACCGCGCGCCTCGTCTGCGAACGCACGCTGGCGATCAACACGACGGCCGCCGGCGGCAACGCCTCGCTCC
Source organism: Betaproteobacteria bacterium (assembly GCA_031361405.1). GTDB lineage: Bacteria > Pseudomonadota > Gammaproteobacteria > Burkholderiales > Casimicrobiaceae > VBCG01. The sequence goes on along the minus strand of JANMCS010000214.1, from coordinate 1,759 downwards.
TGTCACTGACCGAGACCACGCTGTGAAGAAACTCGACGCGATCGATCTGGCCATTCTCGACGCGTTGCAGCGCGACGGCCGCTTGCCCAACGTTGCGCTGGCCAAGGCGGTCGGCCTGAGTCCCACGCCTTGTGCCGAGCGCGTCAAGGCGCTGGAAGCCGCGGGGATCATTGACGGCTATCACGTGCATCTCGACGCCGAAACGCTTGGCCTCGGTCTCCTCATCTTCATCGAAATTGCCATCGACCGCACGTCGGAGGATGCCTTCGGCCACTTTCGCGCGGCAATGCTGGCCATCAGGGAGGTTGAAGAGTGCCACATGGTGGCCGGCGGCTTCGACTACCTGCTGAAAGTACGCGTGCGCGACATGGCCGCGTATCGCCGCTTCCTGGGCGAGGTGCTGTCGAAGGTGTCCGGCATCCGCGAGACGCACACCTACGCGGTAATGGAATGCGTCAAGGACGCGCGCGGCGTGGATCTCGCGCACCTCCAATGATCTCGGCAAAACATTTGGCGAATGCCCCGTAGGCGAGGCTTCAGCCTCGCCGGGAAATCGCCGCAATGAACACGTGCGGCTGAAGCCTCGCCTACAGTTTCACCTACGGCGTAGCCATCGATATTGCCTACTCGATCGCCGCCGCCGACCTGGCGCGCGCGCGCAGCACAAATTTCTGGATCTTGCCCGTGGAGGTCTTGGGCAGCGTTTCGAACACGATCTTCTTCGGCACCTTGAAGCGGGCCAGCAAGCCCCGGCAATGCTCGATCATCTCCGTCTCGGTGACCGTGGCGCCGGGCTTCAATTCGACATAGGCGCACGGCGTCTCGCCCCACTTCTCGTCCGGCTGCGCAACCACCGCGGCCGCGATTACGGCCGGGTGCCGGTACAGCGCATCCTCGACCTCGAGCGAGCTGATGTTCTCGCCGCCGGAAATGATCACATCCTTGCTGCGGTCCTTGATCTTCACGTAGCCGTCGGGGTGCAGCACCGCGAGATCGCCCGAGTGGAACCAGCCGCCCGCAAACGCCTCCGCGGTGGCCGCGGGATTCTTGAGGTAGCCCTTCATCGTGATGTTGCCGCGGAACATGATCTCGCCCATCGTCTCGCCGTCGCGCGGCACTTCGATCATGGTTTCGGGATCCATCACGGTCATTCCATCCTGCATCGTGTAGCGCACGCCCTGGCGGCCGTTGCGCTCGGTGCGCGCGCCGATATCCATCGCCGCCCAACTATCCTGCCGCGCGCATACCGCGGCGGGTCCGTAGGTTTCGGTGAGTCCGTAGACGTGGGTGAGGTCGACGCCAAGCCGCTCCATGCCTTCGATCATCGCGGCCGGTGGCGCCGCCGCGGCTACCAGCGCCGACACCGGGTGCGTGATTCCGCCTTTCATCACGTCCGGTGCATTGATCAGCAGTGAATGCACGATCGGCGCGCCGCAGTAGTGCGTCACCTTGTAGTCGCGGATCGCGTCGAAGATCGCGCCGGCCTCGACCTTGCGCAGGCACACGTTGGTGCCGGCATTGGCGGCCATCGTCCACGCGAAGCACCAGCCGTTGCAATGGAACATCGGCAGCGTCCACAGGTACACCGAAAGCCGCGGCATGCCCCAGTCAACGATGTTGGATATCGCGTTGAGGTACGCGCCGCGGTGGTGGTACACGACGCCCTTGGGGTTGCCGGTGGTGCCCGATGTGTAGTTCAGCGAAATCGCTTCCCACTCGTCGGCCGGCGGTTGCCAGTCGTAGGCGGGATCGCCACTGG
>JANMCS010000204.1:0-6129 GCA_031361405.1 Betaproteobacteria bacterium | reverse complement strand
GCGACAGCGCGAGCGGACGCACGGCCTGCATCGCGACGAAATCCTTGATGTGCAGCAACGCGTAGAACTGGTCCCTGAAATTCTCGAGCTTGACGTTGGCAAACCGGCCGTCGCCGTGAAACGGCGCCACGACCACGTAACCCGCGCTGGCGAACACGCGCAACGCGCTGATGTAGTCGTTGGATATCGGGCTGCCGGTGAGGCCGTGCGAAAAGAGCACCACCGGGTAGCGCGCGTTGTCGATGGGGAAGAGCGGCGCTTCGCCGCCGCGCTGCATGTGCGGCACGACCGCGCCCGTCGGCAGCGGGTAGTCGGGCCGCGGATTGTCCGCCGTGGTCGGATAGCACACCAGCAGGACATGGGGCCTGGTTTGCCCGGCGTAGGAACCGAAGAGTTCGCTGTCGTTGGGGATGGCCAGGTTGACGATCACCGTATTGGCCGGGTCGGCCAGCAGGTCGGTGATGTAGCGCGACGTGTTGCCGTTGGGCGTGCCCTCCCAATAGTCCTTCGCGGATTCACCGGCGGGGACGCGCGAAAAATCCTGCACGATGTTGCTGCAGCCGACGGGATAGGGCCCGGCGGGCAGGGCAGGAATGGAGCCGGAAGCCGCGGCTTGCGCGGGTAAAGGCAGAACACCCGCCATGATCACGGCGGACAACGCCACGACGAGTGCGGAACGAATGGATCGACCGATGGGCACGATGCTGCTCCTGAGAAGATCGCTCAGGTTACTACGTCTCCCCTGCAGCACCTCCTTAACGTCGTAGGGGTTGCGGCGGGATCAGTACCGCGTGATCGGGTGAATGCTCTCGGTGATAGTAGGCCTTGGTCGTCCTGCTGCTGATCATCGTGTTCCCGCCGTTGACGACGTGGTTGCCGGGGACGATTCACTGATTCTTCTGCCCTCGAACTTCGCGAGTAAGATGCTTGATCCCGTCAGCGCCGCATGTTCCTCCTCTTTCGGCAGCAACCCGGTGCGACCGTTTCCCGATCCAAGCCAACCCTGAAGGCCGCATGCACCCGGACCGTATCGAAGCCACGTACCTGATCGAAACTCCGCTCGAACCCGCGCAGGTTGCGGAAGTACTCGCGGGCGAGCAATCGTGCGGCACCTTCGCCCGGGTGCATGGCGAAACCGACGAGCTGCGGCAGCGCGCGCGGGCGGTGGTGGAGGACGTGCAGGAGCTGGCGCCGGTCGACGCGCCGAGCCTGTCCAATGCTTTCCTCGACCGGCATCATCCCGCGGGGCCGTGGCGACGCGCGCGGCTGCGCGTGTCTTTTCCCACGGCCAACATCGGCGCGAACCTGCCCACGCTCGCCGCGACCGTGTCGGGCAATCTCTACGACCTGGGCGAGGTCACGGGGCTGCGCCTCGAAACGCTGATGCTGCCGCCGGCGTATCGCAAGCAATTCAAGCTGCCGCGGCTAGGCATCGCCGGGACGCGCCGCGCTACCGGTGTCGATACCGGCGCGCTGATCGGCACGATCATCAAGCCCAATGTCGGGCTGTCCACCGAGCAGACGGCACAGCTGGTGGCCGACCTGTGCGCCGCAGGCGTCGATTTCATCAAGGACGACGAAGTCTGTGCCAACCCGGCGCACGCGCCGCTGGCGGAGCGCGTGCCCGCGGTGATGGCGCGGATCAGGCTGCACCGCGAGCGCACGGGCAAGACGGTGATGATGGCCTTCAACATCACCGACGAAACGGATGCGATGCGGCGCCATGCGGCGCTGATCCTGCGCGAGGGCGGCACCTGTGCGATGGTCAGCGTGAATTGGTGCGGCATGTCGGCGGTGCAGACGTTGCGCCGCGAGACCTCGTTGGCGCTGCACGCGCATCGCAATGGCTTTGGTGCATGGTCGCGCCATCCGCTGCTCGGCATGTCGTTCCAGGCCTACCAGACGCTGTGGCGCCTCGCCGGAGTCGATCACATGCACGTGCATGGCCTGCAGGGCAAGTTTGCGCAACCTGATGATGAGGTGATTGCCTCCGCGCGCGCTTGCCAGACGCCGCTGACGCCAGGGACCGATGATCGCGTGCTGCCGGTGTTTTCGTCGGGCCAGTGGGCGGGCACCGTGCCGGCCACGTGGGCCGCGATGGGCAACGACGACCTGTTGTTCATGGCCGGCGGCGGCATCCTCGCGCATCCGGGCGGCCCGGCAGCAGGCGTCATCAGCCTGCGGCAGGCATGGACCGCCACGCGTGCGGGAACTCCGCTGGCGGACCATGCGCAGCACGCGCCGGAGCTGGCGCAGGCACTGGCATTCTTCGGCCACAAGGCCGGCAGATAGTGTCCGCGACGGCGTTTTGTGCTTCGATGCCGTGGCACCCAGCGTGAGTAATGCCGCGCCAGCGGCACCGATGCTTGGCTGGTACGGCGACGATTTCACCGGCGCCACCGACACCCTGTCGGCATTGGCGCAGGCCCGCATGCGCGCACTGCTGTTCATGGGCGTGCCGGCACCGCGACACCTGGTGGCAGCCGGGCCGCTTGACGCCATCGGCATTGCCGGCGCGGCGCGGTCGATGACACCGGACGCGATGCGCGCCGAGCTTGAACCGGTGGGGCAATTTTTCGCGGCAACGAAGGTTCCGGTGCTGCACTACAAGGTGTGCTCCACGTTCGACAGCGCGCCGACGGTGGGTAGCATCGGCGTGGCCATCGCGACGCTGCGCCCGTACGTGGCGAATGCCTTCGTCCCCATTGTCGGCGGGCAGCCCAACATCGGGCGCTATTGTCTCTACAGCCATCTGTTCGCCGCGGCGGGAACCGGTGGCGCCGTGCATCGCATCGATCGGCACCCGACGATGAGCCGGCATCCCGTCACGCCGATGCACGAGGCCGATCTGCGGCGGCAACTTGCCGCGCAAGGATTGCCGGACGTCGGCGCGATGCACTATCCCGTCTACGACCGCGATGACAAGGCGCAGGACGCATGCCTCGATGCCGAACTCGCGCGGATCGCGCCGGGTTCGGGCAATGCCACTCGTCCGGTGCTGTTCGACGTTGCGCACGCCGCGCATCTGGTGCCGGTGGGCCGCATGCTGTGGGCGCGCGCGCAACAGCAGCGCCTGCTTGCCGTCGGCGGCAGTTCGGTGGTGCAGGCGTTCGCGGCATGCCGCCCGCGCGATGGTGTTGCCGCGGACTTTGTGCCACCACGCATGGCGGCGGCCCGCGGTCCCGTCTTGGTGCTGTCCGGCAGCATGTCGCCCGTGACCGCGCGGCAGATTGAAGCGGCCACCGCCTATGCGCGCATGCCGGTCGATGCAGCGCGCCTGACGACCGAGCCCGGATACATGGAGGCCCTGGTCGAGCGCATTGCGACAGCGCTTGGCGGCCAGCAAAACGTGCTGGCGCACGTTGCTGCGCCGCGCAATCCTGCGGTGCCGGCGGTGGGCGCCACGGCAGTGGCGCAGGCAACGGCAAGGCTGATGGCGCAGGTGGTACGCCGGATGGCGCGTAGTACCCCGCTGCGTCGCGTCGGCATCGCGGGTGGTGATACGTCCAGCCGCGTGGCCCAGGCGCTGGGGTTGTGGGGTCTGTCCTATGCGACGACCGTCGAGCCGGGCGTTACGTTGAGCCTGGCGCACAGCGAAGAGCCGTCGCTGGATGGCCTGGAACTGATGCTGAAGGGCGGCCAGATGGGCGCGGTGGATCTCTTCGACCGGTTGGTGCGCGGCGAATGAGCAGCCGCAGACCCGGGCCCACCGGGATCGAATGCGCAATTTCCCCGCCTTCGGTCGCGTTGCGCCGCGACCGGAGGGATCACCGCGTCGCTACTTGGCCAAGAGGTGCGGCAGCCACAGCGAAACCGCGGGCACGTAAGTCACGACCAGCAGCGCGGCGCACATCGCGCCGTAGAATGGCCATAGCTCCCGCGAGACCTCTTCCATGGTCACCTTCCCGATGGCGCACCCCACGAACAACGTGGGGCCCACGGGCGGCGTGATGAGACCGATGCCGGAATTGACCAGCAGGATCATCCCGAAGTGCACCGGGTCGATGCCGAACTTGGTCACCACGGGCAGCAGGATGGGCGTGCAGATGAGGATCATCGGCGCCATGTCCATGAAGGTGCCCAGCGCGATCAGCAGCACATTGATCATCAGCAGCAGCACGTACTTGTTGCTGGCGAAGGTGACGAAGAACATCGTGGCCTTGGCCGGTACCTGCATCAGCGCCATCATGTAGCCGAAGGCCGCGGAAAATCCGATCAGCATCATCACCATCGCGACCATCTTGGTCACGCGATGCAGCAGCATCGGCAGCTCGGCCCACTTGTAGTCGCGATAGATGAACATCGTGACGACGAAGGCATAGAGGCACGCCACCGCGGCCGACTCCGTCGGCGTGAATACGCCGGACAGGATACCGCCGAGAATGATGAATACGGTGACCAGTCCCCATAGCGCCTCGATCGCAATCTTGCCGGCCTGCCGCAGCGTGACGGGCTCGCCTTTGGGATACCCGCGCTTGTACGAAAGGAAGACGCACAAGCCCATGACACATGCGCCAAACAGCAGGCCGGGCAATACGCCCGCCATGAACAACTGCGCGACGGAAATCGTGCCGCCTGCGGCCAGTGAATACAGCACCGCGTTGTGCGACGGCGGTATCAATACGGCCTGCACCGAGCCGCAGATCGTGACATTGGTTGCGAAGACCTTGGGATAGCCTTTTTTCACCATCTGCGGGATCAGCACCGAGCCGATCGACGCCGTATCCGCCACCGACGATCCCGACACGCCGCTGAAGAACGTCGAGGCGATTACATTTACCAGCGCCAGGCCGCCGCGAATCGAGCCGACAAAGATGCGGGCGAGGTTGACCAGGCGCACCGCCATGCCGCCTTCGGCCATGATCGCGCCGGCCAGCACGAAGAACGGGATCGCCAGCAACGAAAAGCTGTTGACGCCGCTCGAGATCTGGATCATCACCGCTTCGAGCGGGACATCGATCCACAGTGCGCCCAGGATGGCGGCGAGGCCGAGCGTGTAGGCCACTGGCATGCCGATCATGCAGAGCACGACAAAGGAACCCAGCAGGATGAGGATTTCAATCATGGTGGCCGCTCCTCATTCCGCCAGCGGCTGGTCGCGATACATGATCGACTCCGGCGGGGGCGCGCCGACCCAGAGCCGTTCGATGATGAAAAGCAGCGTGAAGAGCCCGCCCACCGGGATGGGCAGGTAGGTGAGACCCACCGACAGTTTCGGAAATTCAGCGATGGTCTGGTTCCATGTGATCTGCACGAGCTGCGTGCCGTAGACCACCATGAACAGCGCGGTGGCGATCATGCAGATATCGGCGAGCAGCAGCAGCCACTTGCGCGCGGCGGGACTGACGGCGTCGGTGAGCATCTGCACGCAGATGTGCACGTTGGCACGGTACGCCGCGGCGCCGCCGAGGAAGGAAAACAACACCATGGCGAGCACCGAGAATGGCTCGGGCCAGCTAGACGCCGACGACATCACGTAGCGCATGAACACGCCGTAGGGAATGACCAGTGTGATCAGGACCAGCGCCGTCGCCGAGATGACGATGCAGGCCAGGTACAGCGATTCCATCGCGCGTGCGTAGAGGGCTTTGGCAGTCATGGGGGCATTCCCGGGTATCCGGGCAAACGCCGGATACGTGCAAGATGGATGCGGCGCGGGCTGTCGTGCCACCCCCCGCGTCCGAAGAACAGGACTACTTCGTTGCTTCGATGCGGCTCAGCAGGTCCTGGTACTTGACGCCATACTTGTCGCGGATCGGCTGCGTGGCCTTGTAGAACGCGGCCTTGTCGGCGGGCACGAACGTCACTCCCTTGGCCTTCAGGTCCTTTTCTGCGGTGACCGTCTTTTCGTCCCACAGCTTGCGCTCGACGAATTGCGTCTCGCGCGACAATTTCTTCAAAAGCGCCTTGTCTTCCGGCGACAGGCCGTCCCAGGTGCGCTTCGAAAAGATGAAGATCTCGGGAATGATCAGGTGGCCGGTCTCACTGTAGACGTTGCTGATGAGATAGTGATTCTGCGCGAGCAGGGTGGGCGGGTTGTTTTCCGCGCCGTCGACCACGCCGGTTTCCAGCGCGCCGTAGAGTTCGTTGAACCCCATCGCGACACCGCTGCCGCCCATCGCATTCATC
>JANMCS010000184.1:0-1604 GCA_031361405.1 Betaproteobacteria bacterium | reverse complement strand
CCATAGAAGACATCCAGCGTTGGAAAGGCTGCCGTAGCGCGCATGCAGTGCCACAGGTAGATTGCGAAGCCCGGATCCCCGGTCCACAGGGTGTAGCGCATCAGCCCGTGGCGAACGGCGTCGGCCTCGGTTTGTTCGATTCCGTGCATGGCAAACGCACGGGCGCGGTCCAGCCATAGCGGGTCTTGGGTGCGCTGGTAGAGCTTCAAGAAGGCATAGCCGTTTCCGCCGGTGCCATGGCAGAGATTCGACCCTTTCGTCAACGGCCCGGCGGCCCACACCGCACGGCCGGCCGACAGCAGCAGATCGTCGAGTTCGGCGCCCGGAAAATCGCCCAGGCAGATGATGAAACCCGGGGCACCATGGCAGAACTGCATCAGAGCCCGCGCCGCGCGGCCGCCGGGCAGCACCAGATGCGTGGGCCAATTGACCTGGTCGCCCTCGCGCATGGCTGTGCGCGTGATGGTGGTTGCGATGCAGGTTTGCCACAACGCCCAGCTATCGTTGCCCAGCAGGTGGCGCCCGCGGATCAGCGGGGAGGCCGTTGCCACAAAACCGTGCACGGCATCGAGGTAGGTGGACTGCACGCCATAAAGATCCTGCGTCCAGTAGTGGCAGCCGAGTTCGGGTGACCACAGCAATTGCGACCAGAGCCTGGCCGCTGTCTGCCTGAAAAGATCCGCCCAGCGTGGGTGGCCGGTGCGCTCATGCAAAAAGAGTGCGGCGAGCAGCGTGCCGGGCGAACCCCACATCAGTTCGCGGGCCGGGTGATCGAGGTTGCCGGTAATCAGCGCGGCAAGACGGTCTTCACGTTCGGCGCCAGGCTGGTCGCCATAGGCCAGCAGCTCGATCGGTGTGTCGCCCATCAGGTAAGAGGCGAAGTTGTCGGTGTTGGCTGATTTCAATCCCGCGCGGTTGAGCCTCAGCAGGCGATCGAGATCGTCGAGGTAGCCGCGCGAGAGGTTCGCCGCGCCCACAGCTTGCAGGTAGTGCAACGCCCAGATGACACCGCACGCACCGTAGTACAGCGTCGTCCCGATCTGATTGGGATCGTCGTCGCCTTCGATGTCGCGCGGGTGCGGCGGCCAGTAGCGATCCGCGGAGAACCGCGCCTCGGTGTCTTGCACGATTCGGTGAATCGTTTCCTGGGCGTGCTGATGGTTCCAGGCCAGCGTCTGCAGCGCTTCGTGGCGCGTCGGGTCGAAGAGCATCGGGAGACCTTCGGCAAGTCGGGCCCACAGGCTACCAGCGCAAGAGGGCCCAGGCCCGCTTCACGCAAGAGAAATCCACCGACCGAATGCCGGGCCTGCCGCGACGCTCAGCCTTGGCTAGCGGGTTGCCTGCGGCAAGGGGGGTGCGGACAGGTTGCGGCGATTCGGCAAAGCCGCATGCGGACGGGCCGCGGCGCTTCGGCGAGGCGGCCTTCGCTGCGCTACGGCTGCCCTGCGATGCTCAGCCTCGCGGCCCGTCGCAGAACTCCCTGCGTTCGCTGCGCGCTCTCCGGTCAAACAGCTGCGACGAGACAGATGACGAAGCGCGCTGCGCGCGCGGCCACAAGGCTTCCGCTTCTCGGCGCCCCGCAAGGCGCGCCGCAGCCCGTCCGC
>JANMCS010000181.1:0-2644 GCA_031361405.1 Betaproteobacteria bacterium | reverse complement strand
GGCCGAAGCCTCGCCTGCCGCGATTGGGAGTCGCTGTGCGCGGTTGCAACGTCCCCGTATGTCTAGCGCGTGCGTTCTGCGGCCAACTTGCGCATCAACGTCTTGATCGGCGCGGGCAATGCAGCGCCCAGCGCATCGACGGGCGCGATCCACAACGTGCCTGGTTCGGCCACACGCTGCGGCCACCGCGTGACCTGCATACGTTGCGGATGCAGCGTCAACGCGAAATGCGTGAAGCCGTGTTCGATCGGCGTCAAAGCGACGCCGGGTTCAGCGTCCGCGCCAAATCGCGCGCGGATTTCCGCGTGCATGTCGGCGTCAACGCCGCATTCGGGCAGACTCCACAATCCGCCCCAGATGCCGAGCGGCGCGCGCTTCTCGAACAGAAATTCACCGGCGCGCTCGAGCAGCAGCACGCGCACTTCACGCTGCGGCAACGGCTTTTTCGGACGCGCGGCCGGCAGTTGCGCAATGCGATCGTGGCGCAGCGCCACGCAATCGGCGGCGACCGGACACGCTGCGCACCGGGGCGAGGACCGGGTGCAGAGCGTTGCGCCCAGATCCATCAAGCCCTGCGTATAAGCCTCGATCTCACCCACCGCCCAAGGCTGGGGCGCGACGTACGGCCGAAGGCCCGTCGCCTCACGCGGGGGTACGTCGACGCCGCCGTTCGGCAAGCGCTGCGCTGCGATGTCCCACAGCACGGCTTCGACCCTGGGCGCACCGGGCCAGCCGTCGATACCCGCATGCCGCGCGAGCACGCGCTTCACGTTGCCGTCGAGAATGGCCGCGCGTTCGCCGGCGGCAAACACTGCGATGGCGGCCGCTGTGGAGCGACCGATGCCGGGCAATGTCTCGAGCGTTGCGGCATCGCGCGGGAACACACCGGCATGTTGTTCCATCACGGCGACGGCCGCCGCATGCAGGTAGTGCGCCCGCCGGTAGTAGCCGAGGCCGCTCCAGTGCTCCAGCACCCGCTCGAGCGGTGCGCGCGCGAGTGCGGCAACATCCGGAAAGGAGGCTAGAAACCGCGTGTAGTAGGGAACGACCGCTGCCACCTGCGTTTGCTGCAGCATGATTTCCGACAACCAGATGCGATAGGGATCGCGCGTGTTCTGCCACGGCAGGTCATGGCGACCGTGCGCGCGTTGCCACGTAATGATACGGTCGGAAAAAGCGCGAGGCCGGGACATCGATTAGCCGTATTTTTGTGGTGGCCACCGTAGGCGAGGCATCAGCCTCGCGCGATGTACCGATGCTGCCTGCGAGGCTGAAGCCTCGCCTACACGATCACCAACACCCGCGCCGACACGATGACCAAGAGCGTCCCCACACGATGACCAACAGCCTCGCCCACACAATCAGCACCAGCTGCCCCCGCGGGCTCACTTCATGCCGAGACGCTGCCTGGCCTTGCCGGCGGATTCGGATTGCGGGTACTTGGCGATCAGCTCTTCGAGCGTGCGGCGCGACATTGCGCTGTCGCCCTGCTCGGCTTGCGCCGACGCGATATTGAGCAGCGCGTCGGGTACCTTGGTGCTGTCCGGATAGGACGCCAACAATTGCCGCTGCGCCGCAATCGCCGCACGATAATCCTTGCGCGCGAACTGCGCGTTGCCGACCCAGTATTGCGCGGAGGCGGCCAGCGGGCTCCTCGGATACGTCTTGACGAAGGTGCCGAAGCTGCCAATGGCGCCGGGGTAGTCGCCGCGCTTGAACTGCTCGAGTGCACCGTCGTAGAGCCGCTGCTCGCTGGCCGGCGCAGGGGACGCCGACGCTGCGAGCGCTGGAGTGCCCGCTACCGCAGCTGCCGCGGGTTGCAACGTACCCGCCACCGGTGCGCCGGGCGATCCTGGCGCCGGCGCAGCAGCCGCATTGGCGGCAGGCGCAGCAGCATCGGTGACCGGTGCGGGCACAACCGCGCCCGGACCGGCTTCGAGTTTGCGCATCCGCGAGTCGAGGTCGACGTAGAGATCGCGCTGGCGCTTTTGCGACTCGGTGAGTTCGTAGGTGAGCACTTCCACCTGGCCGCGGATGCGGGCGATGTCAGCCTTGATGGCCTCGACCTGGTTGAACAACTCGACAAGTCCCAGGCTCTTGATCTGCTGGTCGAGCGCGATGAGCCGCGCATCGAGGTCCCGTTGCAAGGCGTCGAGGCGATCGCTGGTGGCCTTGATGCTCTTGCGCGCCTCTTCGTCGTCGAAGAGACCCGCCTGCGCGCCGTGCGCCGCCATGGCGAGCGCGAGCGCCATCCACCAGTGCCGCGCGCGCATGGTTGGCGCCTTCAAACGTTACTCGCCCGCGTAGACGATGTCGGCGCGGCGATTTTCGGCCCACGCGGTTTCGTCGTGGCCAAGGTTGCGCGGCTTTTCTTCGCCGAAGCTGACCGTCTCGATCTGGATATCCTGCACACCGAGCAGCGTCAGCATCCGCTTGACCGCATCGGCACGCCGCTGGCCCAGCGCGATGTTGTATTCGCGCGCGCCGCGCTCATCGCCATGACCTTGCACCGTGACCTTGGCGGTCCGATTGCCCACGAGGTAGCGCGCATGCGCTTCCACCATCGGCTTGTATTTGTCGGCGACGACGAAGCTGTCGAACTCGAAGAACACCTCGCGCCGGGACAGGATGTTGTTGGGATCCC
>JANMCS010000144.1:0-6338 GCA_031361405.1 Betaproteobacteria bacterium | reverse complement strand
GACGAGGCGCGTCAATTTCTCCTGCGCGATGACGAAGCCGCCGGTGTGCTGCGAGAGGTGCCGCGGAAAGCCGACCAGCGCGCCGGTCACCTGCAGCACCCTGGTCAGCACTTCGTTGTCCGGATCGAAGCCGGCCTCGCGGATGCGCGCGGGATCGATGGCACGCCCGTCCCACCACGCGAACATGCCGGTGAGCCGCTCGACCTGCGCCAGATCGAGGCCCAGCGCGCGGCCGACGTCGCGCACCGCGCTCTTGGGGCGATAGGTGATCAGCGTGGCGGCCAGCGCCGCGCGGTCGCGGCCATACTTGCCGTAGATGTACTGGATGACTTCCTCGCGCCGCTCGTGCTCGAAATCGACATCGATGTCGGGCGGCTCGTTGCGCTCGCGGCTGATGAAGCGCTCGAACAGCATGCTCATCCGCGCCGGGTCGACCTCAGTGATGCCCAGCGCGTAGCACACCGCCGAGTTGGCGGCCGAGCCGCGGCCCTGGCACAGGATGTGGCGTGACCGCGCGAAGGCCACGATGTCGTGGACGGTGAGAAAGTAGGGCTCGTAGCGCAGCTCGGTGATCAGCGCCAGCTCGTGCTCGATGATCTTGCGCACCTCGGGCGGCGTGGACCCGGCGCGGCCGTAGCGGCGCGCGAGGCCCGTGTCCACCAGGTGCCGCAGATGCCCGGCCGGCGTGGCACCGGGCGGCACCACTTCCTCCGGATATTCGTAGCGCAATTCATCGAGCGAAAAGGTGCAGCGTGCGGCCAGCTCGAGGGTGGCATCGAGGCACGCGCGCGGATACAGCGTGGCCAGCCGCGCGCGCGAGCGCAGGTGCCGCTCGCCGTTGGGGAAGAGTGCGTAGCCGCATTCGGCCAGCGGCGTGCGCAGCCGGATGGCCGTGAGCGTGTCCTGCAACGCCCGTCGTGCCCGCGCATGCATGTGAACGTCGCCGGTGGCGATCAACGGCAAGGCGCAGGATTGTGCGAGTTGCTGCAATCTTTCCAGCCGCGCCCGCTCGCCAGAGCGCGCAAACAACCCCGCGCCGATCCACGCCCGGCCGGGAAAGACCTCGGCCAGCCAGCGGATGTCGGCTGTTGCCTGGTCGTGGCAATAAGTAGGGTCAGACTCGACTTTTCGGTCACAGCATCGACTCGCGAAAGTGGTGCAGGAAAAGTCGAGTCTGACCCTACTTATTTCGGGGGGCGTGGTGTTGCGTTCGAATTCGAATCTGACCCCGATAGCCATGCACCGCGGCGCGAGTTCCGCCACGTCATCGCGGGTGAGGCGGTAGGCCCCTTTTCGGGGACCATTGCGCCGGCCGCGCGTGATGAGCTGCGCGAGATCGCCGTAAGTGTCGCGATTGGTGGCGTAGAGCAGGAGCTTCATGCCGTCGACAAGCGTGAATTCGCTGCCGACGATGAAGGGCAGGCCGGCATCCTTGGCCGCGAGATGCGCACGCACCACACCGGCCAGCGAACATTCGTCGGTGAGGGCCAGTGCCGCGTAGTCCAGCGCCTGCGCCCGCTCGACCAGTTCCTCCGGGTGCGATGCTCCGCGCAGGAACGAAAAATTGGACAGGCAATGGACTTCGGCATACGCGGGAAGCATGCGGACAGTATACCGTATAAAAGAACGGTAACTGATTGCGGCGGCGGTTCGTGTCAACGAGCAAATCACGGGATGCCCGCGGCACCCACAAGGTCACCGGCAATTCAAACCGGCTAAGATGGCTGCCTGTCATTCATGTCGCGGCCATCGCGTCCGCCCGGTTCCTGCCCATGCCAGCCATTGCCTTCGATCGCTTCTACCGCTATCCCGAACTCACCGCATTGCTGCACGCCTTCGCGCGCGAATACCCGCAGTTCGTCGCCATCGAATCGATCGGCAAGAGCTTCGAGGGCCGCGACATCTGGGTGGTGACGGTCACCAATAACGTCACCGGACCCGCCGCCGAGAAGCCTGCGTTCTGGGTGGATGGCAACATCCATGCGACCGAAGTGGCAGCCTCCGCGGCCAACCTCTATTTCCTGCACACGCTCGTCACCGGCTACGGCAACGATGCCGATGTCACGCGCGCGCTCGACACGCGGGCGTTCTACATCTGCCCCCGGATCAATCCTGATGGCGCCGAATGGGCGCTGGCCGATCACCCGAAGTGGATCCGTTCCAGCACGCGGCCTTATCTCAAGGGCGACCCCGAGCAGGACGATCCGGAAGGCCTGACGGTGGAGGACATCAACGGCGACGGCCGCATCCTGCAGATGCGCATCGTCGATCCCAACGGCGTCTGGAAGGCGCACCCGGACGAGCCGCGTCTCATGATCCGCCGCGAGCCCACCGAAACCGGCGGCACCTACTATCGCGTATTGCCCGAAGGCCATCTCGATCATTACGATGGCTTCACGCTGCGCATCCGCAAGATTCCGCAGGGCATCGATCTCAACCGCAACTTTCCAGGATCGTGGCGGCAGGAGTTCGAGCAGCGCGGCGCCGGGCCGTATCCCGCGTCCGAACCCGAGGTGCGCGCGATTGTCGATTTCATCATCGCGCATCCCAATGTCACCGGCGGCATCGCGTTCCATACGTGGAGCGGCGTGCTGCTGCGGCCCTTCGAGAACCTGCCCGACAGCGACATGCACGCCGAGGACCTGTGGGTCTACCAGGCGATGGGGAGGAAGGGCACCGAACTCACTGGCTATCCCAACATCTCTGTCTTTCACGAGTTCCGTTATCATCCGAAGGAGGTGATCGGCGGCACTTTCGACTGGCTCTACGAGCACCTCGGCATCTACAGCTGGGTGGTCGAGATCTGGGCGCCGATGCGCGAGGCGGGCATCACCGATTACAAGTTCATCGACTGGTTCCGCGATCATCCGCCCGAGGACGACCTGAAGATCCTGCGCTGGAGCGACGCCGAACTGGGTGGCCTTGCGCATCATCCATGGCAACCGTTCAACCATCCGCAATTGGGCGCCGTGGAAATCGGTGGCTGGGATCGCTTCAATGCGTTTTCCAATCCGCCGCTGCCGCGACTCGAGGCCGAGGTCGCGCGCTTTCCCAAGTGGTTGTTGTGGCAGGCGCTGATCTCGCCGAAACTGGAACTCGTGCATGCCGGGGCCGAGCCTTCCGGTGCCGGCCACTACAAGATCGTCTTCGTCGTGCAGAACACGGGCTGGCTGCCGACCTACCTGTCAAAGCGGGCGCTGGAGCGCCGGACGGTGCGCGGTGTGGTGGCCGAACTGGCGCTGCCGGCCGGGGCCGCGCTGCTGCAGGGCAAGCCCATCCGCGAGGTGGGGCAGCTCGAAGGGCGCGCGTACAAACACACCGGCATTTCGTTCTGGGGCGACCCCAACCTCACCGAGGATCGCGTCAAGATCGAGTGGGTGGTGCGCGGCCATCCGGGCGATGTGCTGCAATTGACTGCGCGGCACGATCGCGGGGGCGTGGTGCGCGCCGCCGTCACGTTGGGTTGATTGCCAACCAATCGCTTCCTGGTGGTCGTTCGCGCGGGCGACGACTCACTGCATCCGCACTGGACGCAGGATCTCGCCACGCGCGATTGGGATCTCGTCGTCAGCTATTACGGTGACGACCCCGGGCGCTTTCGCGACGACGGCACGACGCGCATCGACGGCACGGGCCTGAAGTGGAGCGGCCTGCACGATCTCTTATCCCGCGACGCGTTCTGGCAGCGTTACGATTTCATCTGGTGTCCCGATGACGACCTGGCGATAGCCCAGGACGGCGTGTCGCGGCTGTTCGCGTCGATGGCGCAACTGGAGCTGCGGCTCGCGCAGCCGGCGCTATCCTGGGCCAGCCACTATTCCCACGCGGTGACGGTGCGGCACCCGAGCTTCAAGGTACGCATGACCAACTTTGTCGAGATCATGGCGCCCTGTTTCGATCGCGGCTTCCTCGAGGCTTGCCTGCCGACGTTTCGCGAATGCCAGAGCGGTTGGGGCCTCGACTGGGTGTGGCCGCGGCTGCAGCCGCACGGGGCGCAGCGCTGCGGCATCATCGACAATGTCGAGATGACACACACGCGTCCCGTGGGCGGCCCCACCTATGCGCGGTTGCGGCAGATGGGGATCGATCCACGTAGCGAGCTCGCGGCGGTCATGCAAAAATTCGGCATCGCGACGGATGCGCGACCACTAGTGCTCGCCGCGATCGACCATCAGGGCGGTGCGCTCGATGGCGCGGATGCCGCGGCGGCGGCGGTGATCCGCGCCTCCATGGCCAGCGATTGGGCGGAGTTCAGGCGCATGCGCAGCCGCCGCAACGGGCCTGCAGCGGACGCGCGGCATCGCGCGGCCGCCGTGGGTTCAGAACTCGATGGTGGCGGGCAGCGCGCGCTCGACGAGGTAACGATAGTCCTCGATGCGCCGTTGCGGCAGGTTGAGCGGTGACTTGGTGTCGTGGTCGTAGCGCGCAAAGGGCTGCAGGTAGCGGGCAAAATAATCGCGATCGCGCGCGTCCATGTACTGTTCGCAGGTGTCCGGCAGGATGCTGTGGTACCGCACCACCCACGCCAGTGCCTCGGGCAGGTGGTTCTTGAGCCGCGTATAGGCGAATTCGTCGTGATTCCATTGGAACATGCAGTGCGCCAGGCCGCACCCCAGGTCGCCCGTGGTCACGGGCCGGTTCATGCAGACCACGTTTTCGGGTGCCTCGCCCGCCAGCAGCAGCACCTTGCCGAGATCATGCAGCAGCGCCAGCAGCAGCATCTCGTCGGTGGCCGTCCCTTCCGCTTCCATGGCGTCGATGATCTGCAGCACATGCAGTTGCTGGCTGGCGCCATACAGGCGCTGGTCGGTGGGGTCGATGCACTGCGCCAGCTTTTCGATGAGGCTCCACGGGCTCACCCGGCCCAGGAGTGGCGCGGCGTATTGGCGCTGCAGTTCCGCGATCGTTGCAGTCGTCTGCGCGTTGTGCCGTGCCTCGATCGCGGCGGCGCGCTGCGCGGCGGCGCGGATCAACAGCAGCGGCGACCCGATCGGCGACGGCGGCTTGGCGGCCCCAGGGGGGCGTTGTTGCGCGGCGGGCGACGGCTGCGATGTCACGGCGACCTCGATGCAGGAAGGGGGCAGGCGTGGAATGTTAGCACCGCGACGTTTGCTTCCAGCTGGCGGCTTGGTCGTCGCCACCACGAAAGCCGCACATGACCCCGGTCGACGTGCTGGTGGCCGGCATGGGCTTCGCCGGCAGCACCTCCGCGCGCGTGCTGGCCGACGCCGGGTTCCGCGTGCATCTGGTCGACCGGCGGCCGCATATCGGCGGCAATGCGTTCGACACGTTCGATGCCCACGGTGTGCAGGTGCATCCCTACGGTCCGCATATCTTCCACACCAATGCCACGCGTATCGCCGAATTTCTCTCGCGGTTCACCCAATGGCGTCCCTACGAGCATCGGGTGCAGGCCAAGGTTGGCGAATTGTTGCTGCCGATCCCGATCAATCGCACCACGATCAACCGTCTGTATGGCCTGGCGCTGGACGAGCAGGGCGCCGCCGACTTTCTCGCCCGCGCGCGTGAACCGCGTGCGCTGCTCGCCACCAGCGAGGACGTGGTACTGAACAGTGTGGGCCGCGACCTGTGCGAAAAATTCTATCGCGGCTACACGCGCAAGCAGTGGGGCCTCGACCTGGCGCAGCTTGCGGCCAGCGTTGCCGCGCGTATCCCGGTGCGTGCCACGGACGATGACCGCTATTTCACGGACACGTTTCAATGCATGCCGGCCGCCGGCTACACGACGCTGTTCGAGCGCATGCTGGACCATCCGCTGATCACGTTCGAAACCGGCGTCGGCTTCGAGACGATGCGGCAGGCCGTGTCGTTTCGCCATCTCGTCTACACCGGTCCCATCGATGCCTATTTCGACCATTGCTTCGGCCGCCTGCCGTACCGTTCGCTTGAATTCCAGCACGAGCATCGACCGGGCCACGCGCTGGCGCAGCCGGTGGGCACGATCAACTATCCCAACGATTTCGATTTTACGCGGCGCACGGAATTCAGGCATCTCACCGGACAGCAGCATGAGGGCACGACGCTGGTGCGCGAGTATCCGCGGGCGCACGGCGAGCCGTTCTATCCGATTCCCACGGCGGGCAATGAAGCGCTATACCAGCGTTACAAGGCGCGAGCCGCTGCAACGCCCGACGTGACCTTTGTCGGCCGGCTTGCCCAATATCGCTACTACAACATGGACCAGGTCGTGGGCGCCGCTCTCGCGGCGGCCGAAGGACTGATCGCGCGCTTGCCTAGGCGTCGTACTTGAACGACAGCGATACGCGGGCGCGATACGCCACGACTTTGCCGTCCTCGATCTTCATGTCGAGCTTGCT
>JANMCS010000082.1:0-5705 GCA_031361405.1 Betaproteobacteria bacterium | reverse complement strand
CTCGATGCTCAACGCCTTGGCCCGCGCGATCACCTCCTGCGGATCGGAAATGTCGGCCGGGGTGATCTTGTTCATCACATCGGCGGCCGCGTAGCCCAGCATGCGCTCGGCGCCGACGTTGAAGATCTGAATGACGCCTTTGGCGTCGGTGGCGATGCTTGAGAAATTGGCGCTGTTGAAAATCGCGCTCTGCAAGGCCCCGGTTTTGAGCAACGCCTCCTGGCGTCGAACTTCAGTATCCATGGCCTACCTATGTGTAAAGCCTGCGATGATGTGAAAGCAAAGCTTTGGGAGAAGCGAAGACACTCCGCTCCATGGTCGCAAGTATCCCCTCTTTCTGCCGAGCCTCTGTGCGGTAGACCGCATTGGTAGGCCACGCGACGTTTTGCTTGACCTTTCCTGCACTATTGGGTGCGGGAGCTCGCTCCATCAGGGTTGTGATGGTTGCCGACCAAGCCGCAGTCAACACCCACCTGCGGAAGCGCCGGCTTGACGAGGGTCGAAATCCGCGGGGTTAAAGGGACCGGCGTGTACGTGCAGCGAGAATAGATCCGGTCTTGCGTAATGCCCCGCGACGTCAAGCGTCCGCCGCGCATTGTCGATGGGTGCACCGTCGATATTGGCGTAAAGAATGCCGAACTCGTTTCGCAGCGGGCCGGCCACGATCTTGCCGCCTGGCGCAGTGACTGCCGAGTCCCCTGGGTTCATCCACTCTTCGGTATCGGGGTAGAGGTCGCTCATACCGGGTGCCGCGTTGCGGATATCGGAAGCGCGAAATGCAACGCCGCTTCCCAGCACCCAGCATCCGCCTTCGCGCGCAATGTGCTGAAGCGTTGCGATCCAACGGTCGCCGCTGTCGTAGGTCGGGGCAACGTATACGTCCAGTCCTTGCGCATATAACGCATAGCGCGCAAGCGGCATGTAGTTTTCCCAGCAGATGAGGGCGCCGATCCGGCCACACGGGCTGTCGACGGAGCGGAGACCCGTGGCGTCACCCTGGCCCCACACCATGCGCTCGGGATTGGTGGGCATGAGCTTTCGATGCCGATTGAGCACGCTGCCGTCAGCGCCCAACGTGACTACCGTGTTGTAGAGCGTGCCGCGGCTGAATGTGCCGTCCCGTTCGTTGATGCCGCAGATCACCGTGACACGATGCTTCCGCGCCGCTTCGCGCAGCGGCGCAAGATCGTCGTGGGCGAGATCGACGGCGTTCGTGAGAAGTGCCCGGTGCAGCTGCTCGGACAACGTCATGTCGCCGCCCGGACGCAATCGCCAGATCCACGCCGGATAGCCGGGAATGAAGGCCTCGGGGAAGACGATCAGCCGCGCACCGCCGGCTGCGGCCTCGGCCACGGCGCTCACGGCGAGGCGCAAGCATTCGGCGCGATCCAGAAACGCCGGAGCCACCTGCACAATTGCGATGCGGGTCGCCTCCATTTACCTCGTCCCGGCGCCGACCAGCATTTCGCATGGGCCGACAAAGCCCTGGTCGGTCTCGAACTGGCCGAGTGCGGCCTCGATCTCCTTCCATGTCTCGGCGCGTTCGCCCTCGCTCATCGCGGCCATCATTTGATGCAGCGCGCCGAACGACTCGCGCTCGAAGCGCACGCACTCTGCAGCCGACGGCAACCTCACCGGCGAATTGACCCTGCGCACTTCGACGTCGCGAAAGCCCGCCTGCTTCAACGCATTGGCCAGCACACCTTCCGCCCCGAGTGAAAACGGCCCCGGTTGTCCCGGCAACGGCGCGGGCAGTTGCGCCCGCCGCCGGATGATGCTCACCGGGAGTGAAAAGAACGCATTCCTTTCGGGGGTCGAATAGACCACGGCGGCAAAGCGCCCGCCCGGCTTGAGCGCGCGGCGGATGCCGGCGAGTGCGCGTTGCTGATCGGGAAAGTAAATCAGGCCGACGCGTGAGATGGCGGCATCGAACGAGGCTGCGGGCAAGGTGTGGTGCTGCTCGCCATCGAGTTCGAGCGTTTCAACGTTGGCCAAACCGGCTTGGTGCGCGGCACTGAGCGCGAAACGCAGGATCGCGGGGGAAATATCGGTCGCGAGCACGTAGCCGTCGCTGCCGGCCCGGCGCGCTGCTGCGAGCGTCTGTTCCCCAGCGCCGGCCGCCACATCGAGGACCCGCGAACCCGACTCGACGACGGCCATGTCCAGCATGGCGTCGGACGCCGGACCGAGCCACTCTGCCAACAGCGGCGACCAGTGATCCCACGCTTCTGCGGCACTTTCCCATTGGGCGCGCGTCGTCTTCCGGAACTTGTCGGGGTCGAATGCCACGGGGGTGTCGATCGTCAGTGTCATCGCCGTATCTCCTTCGAGGTTCGACGCAATTGCGCCATGGCCTCCAACTTACCAGCGCCAGCGCGGGGCTCAAGTCCAGAATCTGGAGTTGTTGGATGGGACCGTCTAGACTCGTGGCATGATCGATTACGGCCAGTACTGCACGGTGGCACGTGGCGCGGAAGTGCTCGGCGAGCTTTGGACGCCCCTCGTCGTGCGCGAATTGCTTTGCGGCAGCCACCGCTTCAACGACATCCACCGCGGCGTGCCGCGGATGTCGGCGACCCTGTTGACGCAGCGGCTGCGCAAGCTCGAGGCTTTGGGGGTGGTCGAACGTCGCCGCGTCAAGGCCGTCTGGGAATATCACCTGACGCAGGCGGGCGAGGAACTTCGCCCCATCGTGGTCGGCCTCGGGCATTGGGGCGCGCGCTGGATCGGCAGCCGGCTCAAGCCAAAGCAGCTCGACGCCGGTTTCCTGATGTGGGACATCCGTCGCTTCGCGCGGCTCGACAAGTTTCCAGCGGAACAGCGCGTCGTGATCCACTTTCAATTTACGGATGCGCCCCGCGGCGAGCGGTTGTGGTGGCTGGTGGTGGAGAACCGGACTGCGGATCTTTGCCGCGACGATCCCGGGCATGAAGTTTCGGTCGTAGTCGAATCTACGGTGCGTGCCTTGACGGAGGTCTGGACCGGCGACAGCGATCCGGAAAAGGAAATCCACGCCGGGCAGTTGAACGTGCACGGTGCCGGCCGTCGCGGTCAGACCTTATGGCGGTGGCTCGGCCGCAGCATGTTTGCGCCGACGCGCATTGCCCTCCGCGCCTGATCGTATCGCCATCCAGCGAACGTGCGCTCACCGCCGCGGGGTTCGATCCCACGCTGACCACTGCGCACACCATCGTCGCCTTCAGCGTGAACAGGGTCACCGCAAATTTAGTATGGCTTGGGCGCTGGCCGCTATCCCGTCGCCACGATCACATGCGCCTGAATCTTGCCGGCCACCGGGCCGTGGCCATGGCGGCTGGCGATCGCCTCCGTCGCGCGGTCCGTCGCAAGCTCGAGCAAACTGGCGTCGCGCGCTTCGATTTCGCTGCGCAGCGGCGTGCCCTGGCAATAGGCGGTGGCGGCGTCGCGTGCCGAGGGCGCGCGACTTACCTCCGCGCGCGTTTCGTTCTTGATGTCGGCGAACCCTGCGCGGGTCAAATCCGCGCGGATCACGGCAACATCGTGATAGCCGTGCGGCGTGCGGGCAAGGAAGCGCGGCGGGTCGTGCGGAAACACCGCGGCGACGGCGTTGGTGACGTCGTCGGCAAATGCGTTTTCTTCGATGCGGTCCCAGACATTGAAGATAAAACGCCCGCCGGGCCGCAGCACGCGCCGCGCCTCGGCGTAGCCCGCAATCCGGTCGGGAAAGAACATGGCGCCGAACTGGCAGCAAACGACGTCGAACGAGGCATCGTCGAACGGCAGGTCGAGGGCGTCCGCCCGTCGCCATTCGATACGGCGATCGTACGCCTGTCGGCTGGCCGCATAGTCGAGCATGGGCTGGTTGAGATCGGTCACCACGTAGCGTGCGTCGGCGCCGAGTTTCGGCGCAAGGGCCCGCGTGACCACACCGCTGCCGGCCGCCGTTTCAAGCACCGCGCCGGGCGAGGAGGCGGCGACAAGCGCCGCCATGTCGGCAGCATAGGCCGCGAAGATCAGCGGGACCATCAGCGTGTCGTAGAACTTCGGGATCGAGCCCGCGAACACCTTGTCGTTCCCACTCATGCGATCCCCTTTATTGCACTGATGCGCTATGGTGGCCGCGCATGCCGGCCCCGTCAACGCCGCCGACGGTGAGCTGCACGCGGTTTCTGCATCCACGTGCTCTTCGAATGGTCAATGAACCAACGTCTCGCGGGCCTCGGTGTTTTGGAAGGCTCGTGATACGCCGACTTCGAATTGCCTGCTGTCGACCAGGAACAGTCGATCGATGCCATGGCCCAATTGGGGCTGCGCCCGCCGGTGGCGCGGACTTGTGCCGCGGCTACTGCAAGGCGCGATGGTTCGCATTGCGGTCCGGGTGTAGCAGGCATATAACGTATCCCACGCGTCCAGTAACTGCCGGCCTCGGCGCGCTGCATCGACGGACAGGCGCATTGCTCCGCGCCGAGGCTTCCTGCTTGGTGCACACGCATGTCTGGCAGTTAAGCTCAACGAAGAGGGATGTCATGAGAGTCTCGTTTGCGTCAACCTGCAGTCCTCTGCAATTTCCTCGCACTTCCATCGCTGCGCTGTCCGTCGTGATCGGCTTGATGGCGCCGGTTGCCTCCGCGGCGATTCCCGACGTTGGCGGGGTGATCCATGGCTGCTACAACGCCGTAAACGGCAACACTCGTATCATCGACACGGCAGTCTCCGCCTGCAAGAATCCCGAAGTAGCCATTCAATGGAGCCAGCAAGGCGCGCCGGGCCCCCAAGGAGTGACGGGCCCACAGGGCCCAAAAGGAGACACGGGCCCGAAAGGAGATACAGGCGCCCAAGGCGCGACGGGACCACAAGGACTGACCGGCGCAACAGGAGCGCAGGGCCCGCAAGGAGTGCAGGGCCCGCAGGGCCTAAACGTAATCTACCGAGTATCGGCCCCTGTCATCACGACGCTTGTTGGCGAATACGCCACGTCCACCGCAACTTGCAATGCTGGAGATCGTGTGCTGGGAGGTGGTCATCTCACTGGTGCGTCCCACATCTACGTGGGAAGAAGCTTTCCCGACACGGACAGCAGCTGGACCGTGTCGGTGGCCCCGATTGACGTTGGCATTGGATGGCATGCCATGGCCGTATGCCTGAAGATGCCCTAGTCTGAATTTCCAGCCGGTAGAAGCACGCCGTCGAGCAACCGCGCGACGGCGTGCGGCACTCTCGCGGCCACCTTCATCCTCTCGGCCGCCGCCCGATCGCACTTCGATTACATCGGCTGCATGGTCAAGTAGAACACAGGCTGCCCTCCGGCCTCTCATGTGAGTCAGTCGCGCGCGCTCGCCGGCGCTTGCTGCAGATCCTGCAGGACTGCACCGCGCTCGCGGAAAGTCGACTCGTAGTGGCGAAGCTCGGTGCCCAGCATCCGATCCCAGAAGCGGAACATCAACCCGTAGTTCCCGTTGAACGACGTGTGGTGGAAGTTGTGGAAGGTCGCCGTGTTTATCCAGTGCAGGAGCGGAATCCGCACCAGCGAACGCGGCAAAAATTCGTAGCCGAGATGGGACATCACGTTGTTGGCCAGGCCGATGCCCTGGAGCACCCCGAGCATGGGGAGGTAGATCGGCACAATGAGCACCACGGGCAAGAGCCACCCGCCGAGGATCATTCCCTCGACCCAGTGGAAGGAATACGAGGAGAAAGGATTGACGTCGACACTCTTGTGATGCACG
>JANMCS010000111.1:0-6143 GCA_031361405.1 Betaproteobacteria bacterium | reverse complement strand
CCGCGCACCTGCTGCACGAGGCTCATCACATGCGCCGCGCGCAGCGGATGATGGGCCTCCAGCCAGTCACGGAAGAGCGGCGCCACTTCGCGCGGCAGGCGCAGCATGATCCAGCCGGCGCTGGTCGCGCCATTGGCGACTGCGGCGTCGAGAATGGCTTCGAGGTCCTTGTCGGTAAGCCCGGGAATCACCGGCGCCACCATCACGCCCACCGGCACGCCGGCGTCGGTCAGCGTGCGGACGGCCTGCAGCCGGCGGTGGGGCGCGGCAGCGCGGGGTTCGAGCGTGCGGGCAATATCGCGGTCCAGCGACGTGATCGAGAGATAGACACGCACCATGTTCTTCGTGGCCATCGGTGCGAGCAGGTCGAGATCGCGCTCCACCAGCGCCGATTTGGTCACGATGGAAAAAGGATGCTCGTGCTCGACCAGCACTTCGAGGATCTGCCGCGTGATCTTGTATTCGCGCTCGATCGGCTGGTACGGGTCGGTGTTGGTGCCCAGCGCGATCGGATCGCAGACATAACCCGGCTTGGCGAGTTCCGCGCGCAGCAGCGCGGCGGCGTCGGGTTTGGCGAAGAGCCGCGTCTCGAAGTCGAGGCCTGGCGACAGGTCGAGATACGCATGCGATGGCCGGGCGTAGCAATACACGCAGCCGTGCTCGCACCCCTGGTACGGATTGATCGACTGCGTGAATGGAATGTCGGGCGAGTCGTTGCGCGCGATGATCGTGCGCGCTCGGGTGAAGTTGACGATGGTTTTCAGCGGCGGCAACTCCACCTCGCCGGAGGCGGCGATCTCCTCGGGCAGCAGCGGTTGCCAGCCATCGTCGGTGGTCTCGCGCGTCTCGCTGCGAAAGCGATTGGCGGGATTGAATGTGGCGCCGCGGCCACGCTCGGCCATGCCTTCGGCGGCGCGCCGCATCCGGTCGGGCGGGGCAGCGAAGGACTCGTCGGTGGCCGGCGGCTTCATGGGGAATATTTTACGCCTGCCGCGCGTGCGATCGTGCCCGAATCCGCCTAGAATCGGCGCTCTTCCGAAGGAAGTCATGAGCAAGCCCAAGACCCATCGTTTCGACACGTTGTCGCTGCATGCCGGCGCGCGGCCCGATCCGGCCACGGGCGCGCGGGCGACGCCGATATACCAGACCGCGTCGTTCGTGTTTCCCGACAGTGATCATGCGGCGGCGCTCTTCAACATGGAGCGGGCAGGGCACGTCTATTCGCGCATTTCCAACCCCACCGTGGCGGTGCTGGAAGAGCGGATCGCGGCGCTGGAAGGCGGCGTGGGCGCGATCGGCACGTCCAGCGGCCAGGCGGCGCTGCATCTCGGCATCACCACGCTGCTTGGCGCCGGCGCGCACATCGTGGCGTCGCGCTCGCTCTATGGCGGCTCGCACAACCTGCTCGACTACACGTTGCCGCGCTTCGGCATCACCACCACGTTCGTCGATCCGCGCGATATCGACGCGTGGCGCAACGCGATCCGGCCCGAGACGCGGCTCTGCTTCGGCGAAACCCTGGGCAATCCCGGGCTCGACGTCCTCGACATTCCGCGCGTGGCGGCGCTGGCGCACGAGCACGGCCTGCCGCTGCTGGTCGATTCGACGTTTACCACGCCCTGGCTCATGCGTCCGTTCGATCACGGCGCCGATCTCGTGTTCCATTCGGCGACCAAGTTCCTGTCGGGGCACGGCGTGGTCATCGGCGGCGTGCTGGTGGACTCGGGCAAATTCGATTGGGATGCCGGTGCGGCACGCGGCAAGTTCCCGACGCTGACCGAGCCGTACCACGGCTTTCACGACATGGTGTTCAGCGAGGAATCCACCACCGGCGCCTTCCTGCTGCGCGCGCGGCGCGAGGGCATTCGCGATTTCGGTGCATGCATGGCGCCGTTCACCGCGTTCCAGATCCTGCAGGGCATCGAGACGTTGCCGATCCGGATGCAGCGGCATGTGGAAAACGCGCGCAAGGTGGTGGCCTTTCTTGCGGCGCATCCGCTGGTGGAGTCGGTGGGCTATCCGGAGTTGCCGGACCATCCCGATCACGCGCTGGCCCAAGTGTTGTTGCCGCGCGGCTGCGGCGCCGTCTTCTCCTTCAGCATCCGCGGCACGCGCGCGCAGGGCCGCAAGTTCATCGAGACCCTGTCGCTCTTCTCGCATCTCGCCAACGTCGGCGATGCCAAGTCGTTGGTGATCCATCCGGCGTCCACCACGCACTTCCGCATGTCGGCCGAGGACCTCATTCGCGCTGGCATCACCGAAGGCACGATCCGCCTGTCCATCGGTCTCGAGGATCCGGACGACCTGATCGAGGATCTGTCACGCGCGCTCCATGCAGCGGGTAAGGCGGCATGACCGCCACCACCACGCCGGCAATCCTGCTGGGCATGCGGGTTCCCGACGCCTTCGTGCAGGCATTATCCCGGCGCGGTCGCGTGCTGGGACCGCCCACCGCAGCGTTCCCGGAATTTGTCGCCACGTTGCCGGCTGCCGATCGCGTCGCGGTGCGCGCCCTCGTCACGATGGGCACCGTTGGCGCGACGGACGCGACGATGGCCCTCCTGCCGGCGCTGGGCATCGTCAGTTGTCTCGGCAGCGGCTATGAAGGCGTGGACCTCGCTGCGGCGCGCGCCCGGCGCATCGTGGCCACGCACAGTCCGGCGGCCAACGCGTCCGCCGTGGCCGACCTGCGCTCGGACTGATGATTGCGTCCGTGCGACGGATGTTCGAGGCCAACGCCTTCCTGCATCGCGGCGAGTGGAAGGGCAACGCGTCGCGGCAGATGTCACCCGTACGCGGCCTGACCGGCCGGCGCGTGGGCATCTATGGTCTCGGCGCCATCGGCGAACGCATCGCGCAGCGCGCCGCCGCCTTCGAGATGGACGTGGCGTATCACAATCGTCGCCCGCGCGCCGACGTGCCGTATCCCCACCACGCCACCTTGCTCGCGCTGGCCACGTGGGCCGATGTACTGATCGTGGCCGTGCGCGCCGACGACATCAACCGCCACGCGGTCAACGCCGACGTGCTGGCCGCGCTGGGCCCGACCGGACATGTGGTGAATATTGCACGCGGCGCAGTGATCGACGAAGCCGCGTTGATTGCCGCGCTCGCGAACGGCGGAATCGAAGGCGCCGGGCTCGATGTATTCGAGCACGAGCCCGACGTTCCCGCCGCGCTGCTGGCGTTGCCCAACGTTGCGCTCACGCCGCACATCGGCGGCGCGTCGATCGAAGCGCAGGCGGCGATGCAGGCGCTGGTGCTGGCCAATCTCGACGCCTTCTTCGCGGGCCACCCGGTGCTGACACCGGTGGGCGGATCGGCCGCGGCGTATCCCGCAGCGACCGCCGACGCGTCCGCGTAGCAACGCGACCATGCGCATCGTCGTCGACCAGATGGAAACGTATGTCTATACCGGGTCGCGCGCGCTCGTCGCCACGCAGCCCACCGTGCTGTTCGTGCATGGGGCCGCGCACGACCACAGCGTATGGGCGCTGCAATCGCGCTACTTCGCGCATCATGGATTCAACGTGCTGGCCATTGACCTCCCGGGCCATGGCCGCTCGGCCGGGCGCCCGCTGGCCACGGTTGACGCGATCGCTGACTGGCTGCCACGCGTGCTCGATGCCGCCGGCGTCAAGCATGCCGCCGTCGTGGGCTATTCGATGGGATCGCTGGCGGCGCTCGCCTGCGCGGGGCGCCATGGCGAGCGCTTGACCAGGGTTGCGCTGCTGGGGACGGCGGTGCCGATGGCGGTGAGCGACGCGCTGCTCGCTGCGGCACAAGCCGACGATCACCTCGCGTTCGAACTCATCAACGGCTGGTCGCACAGCGCGGGCAAGCAACTGGGCGGCAACCAGGTACCAGGCATGTGGATGACGGGCGCGTCGATGCGGCTCATGGAGCGTTCCGGGCCCGGCGTGCTCTACAACGACCTCAAGGCCTGCGCCGACTATGCCAACGGGCTCGATGCCGCCGCTGCGGTGACATGCCCGGTTCTGGTGATCATGGGCGCACGCGATGTGATGGCGCCGCCCAAGGGTGCGCAGGACTTGCTGGCTGCGCTACCGCAGCCGACCGTGGTATCGCTGCCTGACACGGGCCACGCGCTGATGGCCGAGCAACCCGATGCCGTGCTCGATGCGCTGCGGCTATTCCTTTGACGTTGCGACAGCCAGCGTCTTCCACTTGATCGAGCAACCGACGGACGGATGCTGTATCAACGGGGCCCGCTGGCCGTGCGCCACGGCGGTCATGGCATCAAAAAGTTCGCGCGGCGCATCCGGATTGGGCGCGCGGCCTGATGCATCGAGACGGCCGCGATAGGCCAGGCGCAGGTCGCGATCAAAGCCGAAGAAGTCCGGCGTGCAGATGGCGCCGTAGCCCTTGGCCACGCCCTGCGTCTCGTCCAGCACATAGGGAAAGCCGAAGCGGTGCCGAATGGACAGCGCGCGCATGTTGTCGAACGAATCCTCGGGATGGTCGGATGGATCGTTGCTCATGATCGCGACGCTGTTGACACCCTGCGCGCGCAGCGCGTCGGTGTCGCGCACGATCTTCTCGAGCACCGTCTTCACATACGGGCAGTGATTGCAGATGAACATCACGACCAACCCGTTGCGCCCGTGGACCGATTGCAGGCTGTGGCGCCGCCCGTCCACCCCCGAGAGGTCGAACGGAAATGCGGGCCATCCTGTGGTTCCTGACGGCGTGGTGAGGCTGACCATGGCGTTCCTAATTGCAGGGGTGTGGCAGAATCGTAGCACCGCATGCGCTCGCCCGCCGATTTCGCGTACCTCCTCGTGCAATTTAACCCGCATCCGACCTGATGGCGACGCCGCGCTTTTTCGTGCCTGACCTGCCCGGCAGCCTTGATGCAGGCGTCGAATGGGTGCTGCCCGCGGCGGCAGCGCATCACGCCGTGCGCGTGCTGCGGCTGGCAGTCGGCGACACCATCACCCTGTTTACCGGAACAGGCGGTGAAATGACGGCGACCATCCGGCGCGCCGACAAGCGCGAGACCGTGGTCCGGATCGACAGCGTCGATCCGATTGAGCGCGAGCTGCCTTTGGCCGTCACGCTGGTCCAGGCGCTCGCCGCCAACGATGCGATGGACTACGCGGTGCGCAAGGCGGTGGAAATGGGCGTGGCCGCCATCGTGCCGGTGGTGTCCGCGCAGGGCGCGCGCTTTCCCGACGGTGAGCGCGGCGACAAGCGGCTTGCGCATTGGCAGCAGATCGCCGTTGCCGCATGCGAACAATGCGGGCGCAATCGCGTGCCCGTGGTCGCGGCGCCCCAGGACTTCGGCGCATGGCTTGCCCAGCGCGACCCCGCGCGGCGCGGCGTGATGTTCGCCCCGGACGCCGCGCTGGCGTTGCCCGCGCTGGTGCCGCCGCTTGGACTGCTCGACGTGCTCATCGGCCCCGAAGGGGGCTTCAATCAACGCGAAAGCGAACGCGCGCAAGCGGCGGGCATCACGGCAGTGCGCCTCGGTCCGCGTATCCTGCGCGTGGAAACGGCCGGCAGTGCCGCGCTGGGGGCGATCAACCTGCTGTGGGGCGATTTTCGATGAAGCGAGTGCTGTTGCCGCTGCTGGTGGCGCTGTCCGGTTGCGCCGAGATGCAAGCGCCGCAGGTCACGGCGCCGGCCTATCAATTTGTGCTGCTGGGGCCGGAGGGCGTGCCGGTGGCGCGCGCAATCACCGAGGCCACGAGCTGCCCGGACATCGTGATCGACGGCACGGTGCGCGCGATGACGGTGCGGATGCCACCGGAGACGATTCCGTTGCGCCCCACGCGCAGCGATCCGTCATTGTCGAAGCCCTCCGCGTTTCCGGTGCTGACGTGCGAGGCGACCCTGCCGCTGGGTACGCGGGCAGCCAGCATCGCGGGGCGCGCCTTGCCGCTGCCCAAGGCCAATCCGCAGCGCATCGTCGTGCTTGGCGATACCGGCTGCCGGATCAAGGTCGGCGACAACGTCTATCAGAATTGCGACGATCCGGTGCAATGGCCATTTGAACCCGTTGCCAACGCCGCGGCCGCCACGGCGCCGGACCTCGTGATCCACGTCGGCGATTATCACTATCGGGAAAATGCGTGCCCGGTGGGCGACGCCGGATGTGTCGACTCGCCGTGGGGCTATGG
>JANMCS010000598.1:0-18422 GCA_031361405.1 Betaproteobacteria bacterium | reverse complement strand
GCGCGCCTATGCGTATGCGTTCTATTTCTGGGGATTCAATCCTTAAGGGGCAGTCGCGACCGTAGCTTTCCGGCAACAGCAGCAAGGAATCCACGAATCGGGCGGCCCCAAAGGCCGCCCGATTTTTTTGTATGTCCAATCGGCACCAAGGAGAACAAGATGATGGTCGTGATGCAGCAGGGGGCCAAGGCGACCGAAGTCGCCGCGGTCGAAGCAAGGATTCATGCCGAGGGCCTGACGGCCCACGTGTCGCGCGGTACGGAACGCACGTTGATCGGCGCCATCGGCGACGAGCGCAAGTTGTCGCCGGCGATGTTCGAGTTGCTGCCCGGGGTCGAGCGCGCGCTCCATATCGTCAAGCCCTACAAGCTCGTGGCGCGCGAGTCACATCGCACCAGCAGCGTCGTGCATGTGCGGGGTATTCCGATCGGAGGCGATGCCGTGCAGATGATTGCCGGCCCATGCTCGGTGGAAACCGCGCCGCAGATGGAGGCCGCGGCGGCCGCCGTGGCCCATGCCGGTGCGCGGATGATGCGCGGCGGCGCCTTCAAGCCGCGCACCAGCCCCTACGCGTTCCAGGGCGCCGGTGTGGACGGGTTGCGCCTGCTGACCGAAAGTGCCGCGCGCCACGCGTTGCCCGTCGTCACGGAACTGATGGATGTGCGGATGCTGGACACGTTTCTCGCGGCCGGCGTGGACGTCATCCAGATCGGCACGCGCAACATGCAGAACTTCGACTTGCTGAAGGAAGTGGGGCGGGTCGATGTGCCGGTGATCCTGAAACGTGGCATGAGCGCCACGATCAGCGAATGGCTGATGGCGGCCGAATACATCGCCGCGGGCGGCAATCACCGGATCATCCTGTGCGAGCGCGGCATCCGCACCTTCGAAACGGCGTATCGCAATGTGCTGGACGTGACTGCCATTCCCGTGCTGAAGCGCGAAACCCACCTGCCGGTGATCGCCGATCCGTCGCATGCGGGCGGCAAGGCGTGGATGGTGCGCGCGCTTGCCAGTGCCGCCGTGGCGGCAGGCGCCGACGGGTTGCTGGTCGAGGTGCATCCGATTCCCGCGGAAGCCTGGTGCGACGCGGACCAGGCGCTCACGCCCGGCGAATTCGCTGCACTGATGGATCAGCTCGATGCGGTGGCGCGCGCGGTGGGCCGCACGCTGGACCGCGGCCGCCGCGCCGGTGCGCCGCTGCGCGAGTCGGCGGGGACGGAAGTGGCCGCAACCGCGGCGTGACGAGTGTCGGCTGTTGCCGGGCAGGCAAGTGCGCTAGATTGCGTGCATGTTCGAGCTCGCAGGCGTGACGCATCGGTATGGCGCGGCGACGGCGGTGGCTGTCGCGGCGTGGCGCGCGGCGGCCGGCGAGGCGTGGCTGCTGGAGGGTCCTTCGGGCTGCGGCAAGTCGACGGTGCTGCACATCCTGGCGGGTCTCGTCACGCCGACCACGGGTGATGTGCGGGTGGCGGGCACCGATCTGCGCGCGCTGCGTGAAAGCGCGCGTGATCGCTGGCGTGGCCGCACCGTGGGCCTGGTCCCGCAGCGGCTGCACCTCGTGCAGGCGTTGAGCGTGCGCGATAACCTCGCGCTCGCGCAGTCGCTCGCCGGCAACGCGCCGGACCCGGCACGCATCGTTGCGCTGCTGGAAGCAGCAGGCGTGGCCGAACTGGCGCAGCGTTTTCCGCGCGAGTTGTCGCAGGGCCAGGCGCAGCGCGTGGCCATCGCGCGCGCGGTGATCAACCGTCCGCCATTGCTGCTTGCCGACGAGCCCACCGCCAGCCTCGATGACGTGCATGCGGCGCAGGCGCTGCAGTTGTTGCTTGCGCAGGCCGTCGAAGCGGGAGCTACGCTGGTGGTGGCCTCGCATGACCATCGCGTCCGCCTGTTGCTCCCGCAGCGGCATGCGCTGGCACCAGCCGCGGTCGCGGCCGCGTAGGGAGCATGCTCTGAACATCCCGCGTCTGGCTCTCGCCTATGTCCGTCGGCGGCCGCTGTCGACAGCGCTGGTGATCCTGCTGCTCGCGCTTGGCGTGGCGGTGGTCACGCTGACGTTGCTCCTTGCGCAGGAGCTCGAAACGCGCCTGCATCGCGATGCCGCAGGCATCGATCTCGTGGTCGGTGCCAAGGGCAGCCCGCTGCAACTGGTGCTGGCGGGCGTGTATCACGTCGACGTGCCGCCGGGCAACATCCAACTGGCGGCGTTGGGAGAGCTGCGTGCCAATCCGCTGGTGGCCAACGTGATTCCGCTGGCGCTGGGCGACAGTTTCAATGGCTTCCGCATCGTTGGCACCGAGCCATCGCTGCTGGCGCTCTATGCAGGTACGCTGGCGCAGGGCGCGCTGTGGGCGCAGCCGTTGGACGCCGTGCTCGGCAGCGATGTCGCGCGCGCCGTGGGTCTGGGCGTGGGTGCGACGTTTGCAGGCTCGCATGGATTGGCGGCCGGTGGCGGCGAGCACGGCGATTCGAGGTATCGGGTCACCGGCATCCTTGCGGCAAGTGGCACGGTGCTCGATCGCCTCGTGCTTACGAGTCTCGACAGCGTGTGGGCCGTGCACGACCATCACGGTCCCGACACCAATGCGGCGCCTGTCGCCGCCGGGACGAAACCGGCGCCAGCTCTCGCGGCGGATGCCGCCGCGGCGCCTCACGGGTCCGGTGGTCACGCGCTGGATCACGATGATGCGCGCGAGGTCACGATGGCGCTGGTGCAATTCCGCAGTCCGCTGGCGGCGGTGAGCCTGGCCCGCTCGATCAACAAGGACACGGCGATGGTCGCGGCGTCGCCCGCGCTCGAAACTGCGCGCCTGCTCACCGTCTTCGCCGCGGGCATCGATCTCATCCGCGCGTTTGCCGTGGTGCTGATGGGGGCGTCGGCGCTGATGTTGTTCGTGGCGCTGGCCCAGGCCCTGGAAGACCGGCGCTACGACCTCGCGATCATCCGCACGTTAGGCGCAACACGATGGCAGGTGGCCGGCGTATTGCTGGTCGAAAGCGTGTTGCTCGCCGCGGTCGCCGCGGTGCTGGGCCTCGCGCTGGCGCATGGCACCACCTGGGCGATCGGACGCTGGGTGCCCGACGCCGCGCCGCTGGCCGCCGCCGCCTGGCGATGGCTGCCGGCTGAATGGGGGGTTCTCGCGCTGGCGCTCGGCGCCGGTATACTCTCCGCAGGATGGCCGGCGTGGCGTGCTTATCGCCTAGACGTCGCGGCCACGCTTGCGGAAGGATGATCGGGATGAACCGTCGCTTGCACTATTGCAGCATCGCGTTGCTGGCCGTGGCCGGCACGGCCGGTGCGATCAACACGGGCATCGGCGGCACAGGCCTGCCTTCCGCGATCAGTTTCTCAAGCTCGGTGCTGCCGGAACGCGACGGCGTGGTGTCGTGGCAGACGCTGGCGCAGGTGCAGCCGGTGAAGCAGGGCGGCAAGATGGTGTACGAATTTTCGCGCGACATCCTGGCGCTCGAACGCAAGGATGTGAAGGTGCAGGGCTTCATGATCCCGCTCGACGTCGGCGACAAGCAGCGCCATTTCCTGCTGTCGGCGGTGCCACCCCATTGCCAGTTCTGTCTGCCGGCCGGGGCCGATGCAATCATCGAAATTGAAGCGAAGACCCCGGTGGCCTTCACGTTTGACCCTATCGTCATCGCCGGTCGCTTCGCCGTATTGAAGGATGACGGCTCCGGCGTGCTGTACAAGGTCACCGATGCCGGCCGGGTTGAAGTGGCGCCCGCCAAGCCGGTTGCGTCCAGTAGTACGGCCACGGCGCCGAAGTCTTCGTCACCACTGCGGTAGCCCCAACTTCGATCGGGGTTTGGGTCGGGACACCCCGCGCCGCTGCGTAGCGCGCAGCCCGCGCCCGCGTTCACGTCCGAACAGCTTGCGCAGATGCTGGCGCCGATCGCGCGGGATCCGGAAGCGCTGCTGTCGCAGGTGTTGATGGCGTCGACCGGTCAGCCGCGTGCTGGGGCCGCATTCGAAGGCGTTCAACTACGTCGAAAATGGTGGCGCCCGCGGTGCGTCGTCGGACATCATCGATGCCCTCGAAATCGAGATCAACAAAACCTGAATAGCAAGACGCTGCAGTTCAGGTTGTTGGGGTTGCCCGTGGGGGTCATGCCGAAGGCGAAGCCCAACTGACACTGCGGGGCCTGCGCCAAGGCGGCGGGTGCGCACCGGCATCCGCTATAATTTCAGCCCGTTGCGCAACCAATGCGCGCCCACAAGGCGCCGCCGCTCATGGAACTCGCCAAAAGCTTCGAACCCCACGCCATCGAGGCGAAATGGTATCCGTATTGGTCGGACCACGGCCTCTTCAAGGCGACGATGCAGCCCGGCGCCAAGCCGTTCTGCATCCAGCTGCCTCCGCCCAACGTCACGGGCACGCTGCACATGGGGCACGCCTTCCAGCAGACGCTGATGGACGCAATGATCCGCTATCGGCGCATGCGCGGCGACAACACGCTGTGGCAGGTCGGCACCGATCACGCCGGCATCGCCACGCAGATCGTCGTCGAGCAGCAATTGAAGGCGGAGGGCAAGTCGCGTCACGATCTCGGCCGTGAGGCATTCGTCGAGCGGGTGTGGGCGTGGAAGGAAGCGTCCGGTAACGCGATCACCAAGCAGATGCGCCGGCTGGGCGCGTCGGCCGACTGGTCGCGCGAGCGTTTCACGATGGACGCCGGCTTGTCGGCGGCGGTGCTCGAAACCTTCGTGCGCCTGTATGAGGACGGCCTCATCTACCGCGGCAAGCGCCTCGTCAACTGGGATCCGAAGCTCGGTACCGCGGTGTCCGAGCTCGAAGTCGACAGCGAGGAAGAGCAGGGCAAGCTGTGGGAGATCCGCTATCCGCTGGCCGATGGCAGCGGTTCGCTGGTGGTTGCCACCACGCGCCCCGAAACCATGCTGGGCGACGTCGCGGTGGCGGTCAATCCGAACGATGACCGCTACGCCGCCATGGTCGGCAAGCTGGTCATGCTGCCGCTCACCGGCCGCACGATTCCCGTGATCGCCGACGACTATGTCGATCGCGAATTCGGCACCGGCTGCGTCAAGATCACGCCCGCGCACGATTTCAACGACTGGCAGGTCGGTCAGCGGCACAACCTCGTGCCGATCACGATCTTCAATCTCGATGCGACGATCAACGACAACGCGCCGGTCCAGTATCGCGGCCTCAATCGTTACGTCGCGCGCAAGGGCGTGCTGGCCGACCTGACGACAGCGGGACTGCTGGTCGCAGAAAAGCCGCACCGGATGGTGGTGCCGCGCTGCGGACGCACCGGCGAAGTGGTCGAGCCGATGCTGACCGACCAGTGGTTCATGGACATGCGCAAGCCGGCACCGGCGGCGCATCCGTATTTTCCCGGACGCTCGATCCAGGACCTGTGTCTTGCCGCAGTGGATGCCGGACTGGTACCGCCGGGGGGCGGGGCGCCGGAGAAGGTGCGCTTCGTGCCGGGCGAATGGCTGTCGACCTATCACCACTGGATTCACAACATCCAGGACTGGTGCATCTCGCGGCAGTTGTGGTGGGGCCATCGCATTCCGGCGTGGTACGACGAAGCGGGCAACATCTACGTGGCGCGCAACGAAGCAGCCGCGCGCGCGCAGGCATCGAGCAAGCTGGGTCATGCCCCGGCAACGTTGCGCCAGGACGACGACGTGCTCGACACGTGGTTCTCGTCCGCGCTGTGGTGCCACTCCACACTCGGCTGGCCGGAACAGACGCCGGAGCTACGCACGTTCCTGCCGTCGTCGGTGCTGGTGACGGGCTTCGACATCATCTTCTTCTGGGTCGCGCGGATGATCATGACAACCACCTACTTCACTGGTCGCGTGCCGTTCCAGGACGTTTACATCAATGCCCTCGTCCGCGACGATGAAGGGCAGAAGATGTCGAAGTCGAAGGGCAACGTGCTGGACCCGCTCGACC
This sequence comes from Betaproteobacteria bacterium, assembly GCA_031361405.1. Classification (GTDB taxonomy): domain Bacteria; phylum Pseudomonadota; class Gammaproteobacteria; order Burkholderiales; family Casimicrobiaceae; genus VBCG01. Next base: position 12,483 of record JANMCS010000598.1, on the reverse strand, counting down.
TGATCGATGGCATCGATGTCGAGGCGCTGGTGCTGAAGAGCAGCAGCAACATGATGGACCCGCGGCAGGCGGAGAAGATCGCGCAGCGCACGCGCAAGCAGTTTCCCGACGGCATTCCCGCGTTCGGCGCTGATGCGCTGCGCTTCACCTTCGCATCGCTGGCCACGTTTAATCGCACGCTCAACTTCGACCTCAATCGTTGCGAGGGCTACCGCAACTTCTGCAACAAGCTGTGGAATGCCACGCGCTTCGTTTTGATGAACCTCGAAGGAAAGGATTGTGGCACCGACGACGCCCTCCCGCGTACGTTGAGTTTCGTCGACCGCTGGCTGCTGGGGCGTTTGCAGCAGGCCAAGCACGACATCACCACCAACCTCGACCAATATCGGTTCGATCTCGCCGCCCGCGCGTTGTATGAATTTGTCTGGGACGAGTATTGCGACTGGTACCTGGAGCTGGCGAAGGTGCAGCTGGCGCAAGCCGAGGCCAATGGCGACGAGGCCGCCGCGCGCGGTACGCGCAGCGTGCTCGTGCGCGAGCTCGAAGCCACGCTGCGCCTGGCCCACCCGTTCATTCCGTTCATCACTGAGGAGCTGTGGCAGACGGTGGCGCCATTGGCCGGCAAGTCGGGCCTCTCAATTTCCACGCAACCGTTTCCCGTCGCCAATTTCGGACGCGTGGACGCCGCTGCCGACGCGAAGATGGCGCAACTGAAAGCCATCGTCGCGGCTTGTCGCGAGCTGCGCGGCGAGATGAGCCTGTCGCCTGCCGTGCGCGTGCCGCTGATCGTCACCGGCGATGCCGCGGCATTGCGTGAATTTGCGCCGTACCTGCTGCCGCTGGCCAAAGTGGCTAGTGTCGAGATCGTCGACGACCTGCCCACCACCGACTCGCCGGTGGCGGTGGCCGGTGTGTTCCGCATGATGCTGCACATCGAGATCGATCCCGTGGTGGAGCGCGAGCGCATCGGCAAGGAAAAGATCCGCATCGAGACTGAAATCGTCAAGGCGCAGGCCAAGCTCGGTAACGACAGTTTCGTGGCGCGCGCGCCGGCGCCGGTGGTGGAACAGGAGCGCGCGCGTCTGGCGTCGTTCATCGCCACGCGCGACAAGCTGCAGCAGCAATTCGACCGGCTGGGCGGATAGGCGCGCGATGCGCGATCCCGCGGACGACGGCGCAGACGCCGGCGTCACGTCCACCGCCGCGCTGAGCCAGCGCATTGCCGCGCGACGGCGGCGTCGTGGCGTGGCAGGGCTCGGGGTGCTGGTGGCAACGCTGGTCCTGTGGTTCGGTTTTCTCGGCCTGCGCGCGCTCTATTTTCCCGACGAGGGGCGCTACGCCGAGATCCCGCGTGAAATGCTGGCCAGCGGCGATTGGGTCACGCCGCGCCTCAACACGTTTCCCTACTTCGAGAAGCCGCCGCTTCAATACTGGATCACCGCGGCCGCGTTCGCGATCCTCGGCGAGCGTGACTGGACGGCGCGGCTGTGGCCCGCCGTTTCGGGCTTGCTGGGCGTGTTGGCGGTGCTGGCCACGGCCCGCCGCTTGTATTCGCGCCGCGCCGGCTGGGTGGCGGCGGGCGTCATGGCGTCGTCGGTGGGATACTTTCTGGCCACCCAGTTCCTCACGCTGGACATGGGGTTGGCCGCACTGCTCACCGGTGCGATGTGCGCGTTCGCCGTGGCGCAGGATGCGCGTGCCACGGCCGCGCAAACCCGGCAGTGGATGTTGGTGGCGTGGGCGCTGTGCGCGCTGGCGGTGCTGTCGAAGGGCCTGATCGGCGTCGTGCTGCCGGCGCTCGCGCTGCTCGCCTACATGGCGGTCACGCGCAGCGTTGGCCTCTTGCGCCGGTTGCATTTTGGCGCGGGCATCGCCGTCATGCTGGTCCTCACGGTGCCGTGGTTCGTGCTGGTGGAGATACGCAATCCCGGTTTCTCCGAATTCTTCTTCGTGCACGAACATTTCCAGCGCTTCACGCAGCCCGAGCACCGCCGGCCGGGACCATGGTGGTACTTCCTGCCGATCGGCGCGTTCGCGCTGATGCCGTGGCTGCCGGCGATGGTGGCGTCCATGCGCGGTACGAGGGTAGTGCCACCCCCGCGCGCGCCCCGCGATTTCAATCCGACGCTCTTTTTCTGCTGCTGGGCCGGCGCCATCCTGCTGTTCTTCAGCATCTCGGCCTCCAAATTGCCGGCCTACATCCTGCCGGCGATGGGCGCGGTGGTGCTTGCCGTCGCGGTGCCGCTGACACGACGGCTGCAATCCGGACTGCGCGTCACCGCGGCCACGGCGATTGCATGCGGCGCGCTGCTCGCGCTGGGCGCGTTGCCGGCCACGATGCTGATCAGGGTGCCGCAGGTGGCCGAGGATTACCGCGCCCACGTGGGATGGTTGATCGGTGCCGGCGCGCTATATGTGTTTGCCGGCGCTGGCGCCTGGTGGCTCGTGACCCGGCGGCGGCTCATGGCGGCGCTGGCCGTCCTGGTGCTGGGTGGCATGCTTGCAAGCCAGGTGGCGATGGTGATGGCGCATGCCATCGACGAATATTTTTCGGCGGAGCGCCTGTTGGAGCGCGTGGCGGCCGGTGTGCGGCCCTTCCAGCCGGGCGTGCCGTTCTACAGTGTCGACATGTTCGACCACACGGTGCCGTTCCTGCTGGGCCGCACGGTGATCCTGGTCAAGGAGCAGGGCGAACTGGCCTACGGCATTGCCGCCGCGCCGGCCAATTACATTCCGACCGTCGAGGCCTTTGCCACGCGCTGGCGCCAGGAGTCGGATGCCTATGCGGTGATGCCCCCGAACGTGCACGAATGGCTGCTGGGCGCGGGCCTGCCGATGCGCCTGATCGACAGTGACGGGCGGCGCGTGGTGGTGTCGCGGCGGTGAGGGGGCGGTGAGGGAGTGTGTTGCGTTGGGTAGGCGAGGCTTCAGCCTCGCGGGTGCAATGCGTCATGCCCGCGAGGCTGAAGCCTCGCCTACAGGCGCACCTGCATTTGCGTCCACCATGGCACCTGCGTTTGCGTCCACCATGGCACCTGCGTTTGCGTCCACAGCGGCACCTGCATTTGCGTCCACAGCGCACCTGCATTTGCGTCCACCGCGGCGCATCCATCGCCCGTCAATCGACGCGCTTGACGAACGCCGTCACTTCCTCGCGGTCGTGGTAGAGCTGGCGTACACGCAGCGTGTGGTGCAGCCCCGCCGCATCGATGATCTCGGCAATCCGCGACTCGCAGCGGCGCACTTCGTCGTAGCGCTTCTTCATCGGCAGCTTCAGGTTGAAGATCGCGCGGCGGGTGGCGCCGTCGGCAATCCAGTGGCCGATCATCTCCGCGATGCGTCGAGGCTGTTCGACGATGTCGCAGACGAGCCAGTCGACGGCACGCCGCGGCCGCCAGCGCAGGCCATCCTCCCGCAAATGCGTGACCAGTGGATCGGCAGCCACGCTCCCCTTCAAGGGGCCATTGTCGACCGCCGTCACCTTGAGCCCGCGCCGCGCCAGCTGCCAGGTCCAGCCACCGGGCGCCGCGCCCAGGTCCACCGCGTGCAGCCCGGGGCGCAGCGCTGCTCGATCAGCGTTGTCGAGCAGCACGGCAAACGCTTCGGCGAGCTTTAGCGTCGACCGCGACGGCGCGCTTCCCGGCATGCGCAGGCGCGGGATGCCCAGCGGCCAGGCGCTGCGTTCCGGATCGTCGCTGGTACCGACGAAAGCCTGCGTGCCGCTGGTGAGCAATACATGCAGGCGCAGCGTTGCGTCGGTGGTGAGCGCGCCGGCAGCGCGCAGCGTGGCGTCGAGGCGCCTTTCGAGCGTACGCGCGAGCGGCGAGAGCGCCTTGCCGTCGTTGGTGTCGGGATACTCGACCCAGATGCTTTGCCAGGGTCCATCGCCGTCATCGCGGCGCGCCGCGATGACGGCGTGCAACGGCGTGACGCGGTCGGCACGGCTGCCACCTTCCGTGAATCCCGGAAGGGCGAGGGCATCGCTGCCGACGAACAGCGACCGGGCGAACACGGGCGGCGCATGAGTGAGCCCATCGCTGAGCCGGTGCAGTTCATCCGGGTGACCACGTGCCACGACGATGGCTTTCGCGGCCACGACTTCGACGTCGATCGCGACGTCGAGCACTGCGGCCAGGCGCCGCAAGTCCGCCGCGGCTTCCTCTTCGAAACCGCCGCGGCAATAGGCAATCCAGGTTACGGTAGCGGACGTCACGCGGGGTGACGCCCGATGACGTGGCTCAGGCGTTCTCGGGCTCGCGCACCGGCCGCTTCATCAGCAATGCCGGCAACTGCTTTGACTTGCCCGCGCGATGCGGCCCGTGCGGCGCTCCTGGCGCATGGCTGCGCGCTGGCGCGGGTGGCTGATCCGGATTGAGCGCATAGGCGAGATCCCGATCGCGTTCCCGTTCGATGCGCTCAGCCGGGGTACGTTCGCGGCGAACGCTTTCCGTCGGCGCGTCGCTCGGTGCCTCGGGGCGAGCGCGCGGTTCGGCGCGCGCCGGCGCCGTGGCGCCGGCAGCAGTGCCTTCGCGGCGACCACGCGCGGGCCGGACTTCGCTGCGTTCGCGCAGTGGCACGCGCGCGCTGGCGGCAGCCGGATCGAAGCCATCGAGCGACTGCACATCGATCTTCTTCTTGAGCATTTTCTCGATTTCGCTCAGGTACTTTTCTTCCTCCGGCGCAACGAAGGAAATGGCGGCCCCTTCGGCGCCCGCGCGGCCGGTGCGGCCGATGCGGTGGATGTAATCCTCGGGGACATGCGGCAGCTCGTAGTTGACGACCAGCGGCAGGTCGTCGATGTCGAGACCGCGTGCGGCGACGTCGGTGGCGACGAGCACCTGCAGCTTGCCTTCCTTGAACGCGTCCAGCGCCTCCATGCGGGCAAGCTGCGTCTTGTCGCCATGAATGGCGGACGTGGTCAGGCCGTCCTTTTCCAGTTGCCGCGCGAGGCGCGACGCACCGTGCTTGGTGCGCACGAAGCACAACACCTGCGTGAGATTGCGCGATGTGACGATCTGCGTGAGCAGCGCGCGCTTGGCATCCTGCGGGCAATGGTAGACGCCTTGCGTGACGGTATCGGCGGCAGTGTTGCGGCGCGCAACTTCGATCAATTGCGGCTCGTTCAGCAACTGGTCGGCGAGCTTCTTGATCTCGTTGGAGAACGTGGCCGAGAAGAGCAGGTTCTGCCGCTTGGCGGTGACCGGCAGCAGCGCCATGATGCGCTTGATGTCGGGAATGAAGCCCATGTCGAGCATGCGGTCGGCTTCGTCGAGCACGAAGATCTCGACCTGCCCGAGATTCACGCTCTTGTGCTCGATGTGGTCGAGCAATCGGCCCGGCGTGGCGACGAGAATTTCAACGCCGGCGCGCACGATGGCCAGCTGCGCCTTGATATCGACCCCGCCGAACACGCAGGTGGAACGCAGCCCGGTGTACTTGGCGTAGGTCTTGATCTGCTCCTCGACCTGGATGGCCAGTTCGCGTGTGGGCGCAAGAATCAACGCGCGCACCGGATGCCGGGCGGGCGAGGGGCTGTTGCTGGCCTGCGGCTGCAGGCGTTGCAGGATGGGCAGGCCGAAGCCCGCAGTCTTGCCGGTGCCGGTCTGCGCACCACCCATCACGTCGCGGCCCGCCAGAATGACGGGAATGGCCTGCGCCTGGATGGGGGTGGGGGTGGTATAGCCGCTCTCGGTCACGGCCCGGAGGATTTCCGGACTCAAGCCGAGCTCGGCAAAGCTCATGGTGCTCATTGAAGGACTCCTGGCGCGGCCAACCTCGCATCAGCGAGACTTCCGGTCCAGGCAGCGTTGATCGACGTTGCGTTGGATTGCGGCGGGGCGGATCGGACGGCAGTTGCGTGTGACCAGGACCCCGCGCAGGGTGGGCGGTGACCGGAACGGCCGCCCGAAGCTTGATTATAGCGTAAGTTGCGGATTATTCAAAATATTCATGGCGTCCGGAGGCAGTTGCACGCTATAATCGAGGGCTTTTTTGCTGCAGTGCGTCGACACGAGATCTCACGCCGGGACAACCCCGGCCCGAGCGCCGTCGGCCCACGCCGCCCACGCGACCCCTGGAACCGTCATGACTACGCCGCAAGCCTCAGCCACCGCCTCCGATGTGCGCACCTTCCTGCGCAACATCGCCATCATTGCCCACGTCGACCATGGCAAGACCACGCTGGTCGACAAGCTCCTGGTGCAGGCGGGAACGTTCGCCAAGCACCAGCACATCGCCGAACGGGTGATGGACAGCAATGACATCGAGCGCGAGCGCGGCATCACGATCCTGGCCAAGAACTGCTCGATCGACTACAACGAATATCACATCAACATCGTCGACACGCCGGGCCACGCCGACTTCGGTGGCGAGGTCGAGCGTGTGCTGGGCATGGTCGACGGCGTACTCCTGCTGGTGGACGCCGTCGAAGGCCCGATGCCGCAAACGCGCTTTGTCACGATGAAGGCGCTGCAGCAGGGCTTGAAGCCCATCGTGGTCGTGAACAAGGTCGATCGTCCCGGCGCGCGCCCGGAGTGGGTGGTCAATGCCACTTTCGACCTCTTCGACAAGCTCGGCGCCAACGACGACCAGCTCGACTTCCCCGTGGTCTACGCGTCGGCGTTGAACGGCTGGGCGACGATGGACGTCAAGGTCGCCAAGACCGGCGTGCCGGACGGCGAAGCCAACATGAAGGCGTTGTTCGAGACCGTCATCGCGTCCGTGCCCGCGCCCGAAGCCGACGTCGATGGCCCGCTGCAGTTCCAGGTCAGCGCACTCGACTATTCGAGCTATCTCGGACGCCTGGGCATTGGCCGCATCCGCCGCGGCAAGTTGAAGCCCGGCCAGGAAGTCGCCATTCTCAATGGCCCGCTGGCCCCCGGCCAGATCGCGCCCAAGGCGCGCATCAGCACGGTGCTCGGCTTCCACGGCCTCGAGCGCACGCCGGTGGAAATGGCCATGGCCGGCGACATCGTGCTCGTCACCGGCATCGACGACATGTCGATCGGCACCACGCTGGCCGCAGTCGAGCATCCCGAGGCCCTGCCGCCGATCATGGTCGACGAGCCCACGCTGTCGATGTACTTCCAGGTCAACACGTCGCCGCTCGCGGGCCGCGAGGGCAAGTACGTCACGTCGCGCAACCTGCGTGATCGCCTGACCAAGGAGTTGCTGACCAACATGGCCATGCGCGTCGAGGACACGGGTGACACCGATTCATTTCTGGTGTTCGGCCGCGGCGAACTGCATCTCACCATCCTCATCGAGAACATGCGCCGTGAAGGTTTCGAGTTGGCCGTGTCGCGTCCGCGCGTCGTGTTGCGCGAGATCGACGGCGTCACCTGCGAGCCGTACGAATCGCTGTCGGTCGACGTCGAGGAGACCCACCAGGGTGCGGTGATGGAAGCGCTGGGCACGCGTCGCGCCGATCTCACCAACATGGAGTCCGACGGCCTTGGCCGTGCCCGCCTCGAATATCGGGTGCCCGCGCGGGGCCTCATCGGCTTTCAGGGCGAATTCATGAATCTCACGCGCGGCACCGGACTCATGAGCCACGTGTTCGACGGCTACGCCGAAGTGAAGGGTGAAATTCCCGATCGCCGCAACGGCGTGCTGATTTCCGCCGAGGACGGCCCCGCCGTGGCCTATGCGTTGTGGAAATTGCAGGATCGCGGCCGCATGTTCGTCTCGCCCGGCGAGGCGTTGTATGAGGGCATGGTCATCGGCATCCACAGTCGTGACAACGATCTCGTCGTCAATCCAATCAAGGGCAAGCAGCTCACCAACGTCCGCTCGTCGGGTACCGACGAAGCCGTGCGCCTGGTGCCGCCGATCGCGATGTCGCTCGAATATGCGGTGGAATTCATCGCCGACGACGAACTCGTCGAGGTCACGCCGCAATCGATCCGGATCCGCAAGCGTCACCTCAAGGAACACGAGCGGAAGAAGGCGAGCCGTGAAGCGGCGTAGCCCGGGACCGTGGGCGACACCAACATGACTAAGGCAAGTCGCGAAGCGCCGTAGTCATCAGCGCGATGGCAGCCACGCAGGCTGTGTTGTTCGACCTCGATGACACACTCGTCGACCATCAGCATGCGAGCGGCATGGCAGTCGCAGGTGTCCGTTTCGCCTACGCGGCGTTGAGGGCCTGTGATATCGATGTGTTTCTCGCGGCCGCGGCCGCGAACATGGTGGGCGACTCCTGGCGCAATGATGTGGAGGGCGCGCGTCACGTCGGCATTCGCGCGCTGTGGTTCAACCGCCATGGCACGGTGGTTCCCGCTCCCGCGGTCCCATCGATCACGTCGCTTGAACCTGCGGGTCTGCTCGCGGAGCGCATTCTCGCCAGCTGATCCTACGCGCACTATCGGCGTTGTAGGCGAGGCTTCAGCCTCGCGGGTAGGGCGCCCCAAATGCCTGCGAGGCTGAACCCTCGCCTACAGAAATAAATCAGAAATCAATCAGAGATCACTCGTCGTACCGCGTGCTTTGCCGTGCGGAGTGCTACCCAGTAGACTGTGCCCGACCCTGTCATGTCCGAAACCATCGCCTATATCAACCTGCTGTTGCTCGCCGTCCTGGTGCTGCTGGCGCTCGGCGCGTTCCTGCGCGCGCAGGCGGCCGGCCGCACGGGCAACGACGCGTTGCGTGAAGCCACCCGCGATGCGGCCGACCTGAAGGCGCGGCTCGATGCGTTGCAGACGCAGATTGCCCACGTCGAGAGCGACATCCGGCAGGAACTGGCCATCGCCCGCGGCGAGCAGGCCACCACGGCCACCGGCTTGCGCACCGAAGTGGCCGGCTCCATCAGCAGCCTGCGCGAAGCGATGCAGCAGCAGTTGACCGATACGGTGGGCATGACGCTGCGCCAGCTGCAAAGCTTCGGCGAACAGCTGCAGGCGTTGACGCTGTCCAACGACGCGCGCCTTGAAGCCGTGCGCAAGACGGTGGAGGAGCGGCTCGATGCGCTGCGGGTGGACAACACCACCAAGCTCGAGCAGATGCGTGCCACCGTCGACGAAAAGCTGCAGACGACACTCGAAGTGCGCCTCGGCGCGTCGTTCAAGATCGTGTCGGACCGGCTGGAGCAGGTGCACAAGGGATTGGGCGAGATGCAGGCGCTGGCCACGGGCGTGGGCGACTTGAAACGCGTGCTTGCCAATGTCAAGACGCGCGGCACATGGGGCGAGGTGCAACTCGCAACACTGCTGGCCGATGTGCTGACGCCGCAGCAATACGCCACCAACGTGGTCACTGTGCCGGGCAGCAACCAGCGTGTTGAGTTCGCCATACGCCTGCCGGGGCGCGGTGGCGACGGGGAGCCGTGCTGGTTGCCGGTGGATGCCAAGTTTCCGCTGGAGGAATGGCAGCGGCTGCAGGATGCCCTCGAACGCGCCGACATGGCGGGCGCAGACGCGGCACGCAAGGCGCTGGCCGATCATCTGCGCGATGAAGCGAAGACGATTCGCGATGCCTATGTGTCGCCGCCGCACACCACCGATTTCGCAATCCTGTTCGTCCCCACCGAAGGGCTGTACGCGGAGATGATGGCGCGTCCGGGATTCGCGGAGAGCCTGCAGCGCGATTTCCGTGTGACGCTTACCGGGCCCACCAATTTCCTCGCGTTGCTGAACAGCCTGCAGATGGGATTCCGCACGCTGGCCATCGAACAGCGCTCGAGCGAAGTGTGGCGGGTGCTCGGCGCGGTCAAGACCGAGTTCCTGAAGTTCGGCGACGTGATGGGCAAGGTGAAGGACAAGCTCGACCAGGCGGGACGCACGCTGGAGGAGGCGCGCGGCAAGACCACGACCATCGCGCGCAAGTTGCGCGACGTCGAAGCCATTCCCGATGCGGATGCGGATCGCCTGCTGGGCGTGGCGGTCCTGACCGGGACCGCCGAACTGCCGCCGCGCGACGCGAAGTAGGCGGCCGGTCCACGTCATGTTTGCGGCATTGCGTCGGTGGCGCCAGCAGCAGGTGCTGAAGTCCCAGGCGATCCCCGAGCCGCTGTGGCGCGATTCGCTCGAATCGCTGCCGTTTCTCGCGATGTACAACGATGCCGAGCTGGCGCGTCTGCGCGAGAAGGTGGTGCTGTTCCTCGATGCCAAGAGCATCGTCGGGGCACGTGGCCATCACGTCACGCCACGCCAGCGCGTGGTCATTGCGCTGCAGGCGTGCGTGCTCGTGCTCAACCTCGATCTTGGGTACTACGACGGCTGGGAAAACGTGGTCGTGTATCCGGATGAATTCGTGCCGGGTTGGGAGTGGGAGGACGAGTCGGGCGTCGTGCACACCAACGACGAACCGATCGCGGGCGAGGCGATGGAGCGCGGTCCAGTGGTGCTGTCGTGGGCCGACGTCGAAGCCAGCCAGGACTGGAACACAGCGGGCATGAACCTCGCCATCCACGAATTCGCGCACAAGATCGACATGCGCAACGGTGCCGCCAACGGCTGTCCCCCGCTGCCGGCGGAGATGCCGCCGCATCTCTGGAAGAAAGCGATGCTGTCGGCGTACGAGCATTTCCAGGCGCGCGTGGCCCGCGACGACCGGACCTCCATCGATCCCTATGCTGCAGAGAGTCCGGCGGAATTCTTTGCGGTGCTGTCGGAAGTATTCTTCGTCGATCCCGTGCTGCTGCGCCACGAATATCCGGGCGTCTACCAGCAGTACGCACGCCTCTACCGCCAGGAGCCCGCCACGCGGGCTACGTTGCTGCTGGACGATTGAACTCGTGACGTCGCGTTGGCACGCAATGCCGCGCCTGTAGGCGAGGCTTCAGCCTCGCAGGGACAATCGCGGCAGCGACCCAGCGAGGCTGAAGCCTCGCCTACGGCCTGTAAGCATTGGTCGAAATTACAGGTTGGTGTCAGAGGCTGGGCGGTCGCACCGCCGACTTCGGACGAAACGCCCGGCAGATGTCGTCGTGCGTCTCGATGTACGGGCCGCCGATCAGGTCGATGCAATACGGCACCGCCGGAAAGATACCGTCCAGCGTTTCCTTGATGGCTTTCGGCTGCCCAGGCAGGTTAAGGATCAGCGCGCTGCCGCGGATCACACCCACTTGCCGCGATAGGATGGCGGTCGGTACGTACTTGAGGCTCACCTGCCGCATCTGCTCGCCGAAGCCGGGCAGTACCTTGTGCGCGATGGCCAGCGTGGCTTCGGGCGTGACGTCGCGCAGTGCCGGTCCGGTGCCGCCCGTGGTCAGCACCAGGTGACAGCCGGCGACATCCACCAGCTCGACGAGGGTGCGTTCGATCAGTGCCTGTTCGTCGGGGATGAGGCGTTGCGCCATGCGCCAGGGCGTCTTCAACGCCGCGGTGAACCAGGCATCGAGGCCGGGCAAGCCCCGGTCCTCGTAGACGCCACGGCTGGCGCGATCGGAGATCGAGACCAGCCCGATCAGCAATGTCGCGGCATCGTTCGCGGCAGGCGTACCCGTCACGAGGCATCCACCGCGGGCGCGGGCTTGGTCAACACGGTCTTCAGCACGCGAAAGAGTTCGCGGTAGCGATGCGGCGGACCACCGCGCCCGCGCTCGGTGCGGGCGTCGCGGATCAAGGCTGCCAGCGCATCGCGGTCGGTGGCCGGATGTTCCTCCAGCAGGGCGTCCAGTCCCGTATCGTCGGCCAGCACACGTTCCCGCCAGCGTTCGAGGCGTGCGAAGAGTTCGCGTTCGCTGTCAGAGCCCGAGGTCCAGAGGGCGATCGCGGCGCGCACGGGCTCCGGATCGACGGTACGCATGAGCTTGCCGATGAATTGAATCTGCCGGCGCCGCCCTTCGTGGGCGCGGATGCTGCGGGCTTGCGCGATGGCATCGACCAGGCGCTCCGGCAGGTCAAGCGCGGCGAGGCGCTGCGGGTCCAGTGCGATCAGCGCCTCGCCGAGATCCTGCAACGCATGCATTTCATGCTTGCGGCGGGTCTTCGAGGGACCGGTATCGTCATCCGGATCGGGAGGGGCGTCTTGGCGGGCCATGCGGGCGGTAAAGGGGCGATGAAAGGCGCGGTTGTGCCTACGCGGTTTGCTATGATAACCGACCCCTCTACCTAACCAGCCAACGGCGTACGCTGTAACGCCACGTGGCGACCTGCCGGCGACTTGCAAACCCCATCCATGACCGTCTCACTTCACACTGGCACCGCTGCGCCGACGTCTCGCGGGGCCGCTTCCGGTAACGGACCCCGGCAAATGCCGGTGACCACCGCCGAACTCGAGCGGGTCGCCACGGCGATCCTTGCTGCCGCGCGCGGGGGCGGGGCCACTGCGGCCGAAACCGATGTCTCGCAGGGCGTGGGCCAGAGCGTCACCGTGCGCCAGGGCGAAGTGGAGACCATCGCGTACAACCGCGACAAGAGCATCGGCATCACCGTCTATGTCGGGCAGCGGCGCGGCAATGCGAGCACCGCGGATTTTTCCGACGCATCGATTGCGGCGGCGGTGGACAAAGCCATCGCGATCGCGCGCTACACGGCCGACGAC
>JANMCS010000061.1:0-3505 GCA_031361405.1 Betaproteobacteria bacterium | reverse complement strand
GCCTCGGCAACTCGATCTATGTCAACGCGTACCGCATCGCCAGCCTCGTCCCCGGCTCACTCGCGCTGATCCTGTCCGATCACCTGCCGTGGTCCGCCGTGTTCACGATCACCGCGCTGTTCATGCTGCCCGGGCTGGTGATGACGCTGGTCGTGCGCGAACCGGACGTGGCCGTGCCACCGCCGCGGTCGCTGCGCGAGGCCGTCATCGAGCCGTTTCGCGAATTCGTGCAGCGTTCAGGCTGGAAGAACGCCCTGTTGATCCTGGCCTTCATCTTTCTCTACAAGATCGGCGACAGCATGGCCACCGCGCTGGCCACGCCGTTCTACCTCGACCTGGGCTTCACTCGCACGCAGATCGGCGTCGTCGCGAAGAATGCAGGCCTGTGGGCCAGCGTGATCGGCGGCATGCTAGGCGGCCTGTGGATGGTGAAAATCGGCATCAACCGCGGCCTGTGGATCTTCGGTTTCGCGCAGATGGTGCCTATCCTGGGCTTCGCCTGGCTGGCGCAGCTGACCACCCCCAGCATCATGGCGTTGGGCGTGGTCATCGCCTTCGAAGCGCTTGGTGTCGGTCTGGGCACCGTGGCCTTCGTCGCATTCATCGCGCGCACCACCGACCCGCGCTACACCGCAACCCAGTTCGCGCTGTTCACCAGCCTCGCCGCCGTGCCGCGCACCGTGGTCAATGCCACGACCGGATGGATCGTCGCGCAAACGGGCTGGTTCGATTTCTTCCTGCTGTGCACGTTGCTGGCCGTACCAGGCATGGCATTACTCTTGCGTATAGCCCCATGGCAGGATCGCGCCGGGAAGGAGACTCGCTGTTGAATCCCTACAAATTCAGCGCCATCGCGCACCGCGACCACGACTATTGCAATCCGATCGCGGCCGCCAAGATGGAGCGCCTGCTTGACCTCCTGCCGCTCGACGACACGTCGCGCGTGCTCGATCTGGGCTGCGGGCGCGCCGAGCTGGCACTGCGCATCATCGAGCGCTTCGGTTCCACCGTGGTGGCCGTCGACCGGTCGTCGCTGATGCTCGACCAGGCGCGCGAGCGGGCGGAGTGGACCGGGGCGCTGGGCAAGCTGCACCTCGACGACACCGACATTCGCGACTATCGCGCCGATCCGGAGAATTTTCACCTCACTGTCATGCTGGGCGCCGACGGCATCGCGGGCGGGATGGCCGGCATCTGCAACCAGCTGAAGACATGGACCAAGGGCGGGGGCTACATCCTGATCGGCGAAGGCTTCTGGCGCACGCGTGCGCACCCCGATTACCTGGCCGCGTTGGGTGCCGAACACGGCGAATTCCTCGACCATCGCGGCAACGTGCAGGCGGGCATCGACGCCGGACTCATTCCCATGCACGCCACCACCGCGTCGATGGACGAGTGGGACGAATACGAATGGAAATACTGCCGCGGCATCGAGCGCTATGCCCGCGAGCAACCCGACGATCCCGATGTGCCGGCGATGCTCGAACGCATCCGCAAATGGCGCGATGCCTACCTGCGCTGGGGTCGCGATACGCTGGGCTTCGCGGTTTATCTTTTCTATCGCCCGGGTGCGCGGGTCGGCTGATGAGCGCGAACGCCAGCGATTCCGGCACCCCGCTCTGGCAAAAACTCGGGTTGAAGCCCGGCCAGCGGCTGCTGGTGATGGACGCGCCGAAAGATTTCGAAGCGTGGCTGGCCGGCGCGCCGGAAGGCATCGTGCGAATGTCGCGCGCGGCTCCCTTCGATGCCGCGGTGCTGTTTGCGCGCACCGCGCGCGCGCAGGAAACGCAGCTCGCGCGCGTGCTCCCCAAGTTCGCCTCCGGCGGCATGTTGTGGCTGGCCTGGCCAAAGAAAGCATCGGGCGTGGTGTCCGATCTCTCCGACGACACCGTGCGCAGGATGGGCCTCGCCGCAGGGCTCGTCGACATCAAGGTCTGCGCCGTCGATGCGACGTGGTCGGCGTTGAAGTTCGTCCACCGGCACGGCAGGACGCTATAGGCAACGCGCGCGCGTTGCGACCGTAGCCCATTCCATCTGTAGGCGAGGCTTTAGCCTCGCTGGTTCGATGTGGCGACAAACCCGCGAGGCTGAAGCCTCGCCTACACGCCCTGCAAGCTCTCGACGCTGATCAAGGGTTTGCTTCCATCGTTTCGGCCAGCTGCAGCCACTCGGTCTCAAGGCGCGCCAGCTGCCACATCACTTCGCCCTGGCGCGTGACCTTGGCTTTCAACGCTTCGCGATGCTCATCGGCGTAGGCCTCTGCCCCGCCCAGCCACGCCTCGATCGCCTCCTTTTCCGCGGTGAAGGCACGCATCTCCTTTTCGATGGCGGCCTGCCGCGCGAGGAAGGGCTTGCGCGCATCCGCCAGACGCTGCCGCGCCTGCGCCTCTGCGCGCCGCTGCGCCTTGCGGTCGCCGCTGTCAGCCGTCATGGCGACCGGCGCCGTCACCGTCGCGGTGACCGTGGCAGCGACCGGTCCGGCAACCAGCACGCGCGCCGCATCGCGTTCGCGTTTCCGTCCCGCCAGCACCCAGTCGCGATAATCATCGAGATCGCCGTCGAACGGCTTGACCACGCCGTCGGCCACCAGCCACAGCACATCCGTCGTCGCGCGCAGCAGGTGCCGGTCGTGCGCCACCACGACCAGCGCGCCGCCGTAGTCCTGCAACGATTCGGTCAGCGCTTCGCGCATCTCGATATCGAGGTGATTGGTGGGCTCGTCCAGCAGCAGCAGGTTGGGCTTCTGCCGCACGATCAGTGCCAGCGTGAGGCGCGCCTTCTCGCCGCCGGAAAAGCGTCCGACTTCGGAGGTGGCCATGTCGCCGAGAAAGTCGAAGCCGCCGAGAAACGTGCGGAAATCCTGTTCGCGCGTATCGGGTTCGATCTGCCGCAGGTGCCACAGCGGCGAATACTCGGCGCGCAATTGCTCCACCTGATGCTGCGCGAAATAGCCAAGGCGCAACCCGTGCGCGACGTGCCGCGTGCCCGACAGCGGCGCGAGCGTGCCGCCGATCGCCTTCAGCAGCGTCGACTTGCCCGCACCGTTGGGACCGAGCAGGCCGATGCGGTCGCCGGCCTGCAAGCCGAACGTGACATGCGGCAGGATCGGCGGGCGCCCCGCATAGCCCAGCGCCGTGCGCTCGAGCAGCACCAGTTGCCGCGACGTCGCCGCCACCGGCGGAAAGCTGAACTCGAACGGACTGTCCACGTGGGCGGCCGCGATCAGCTCCATGCGCTCCAGCGCCTTGATGCGGCTTTGCGCCTGCTTGGCCTTGGTGGCCTTGGCGCGGAAACGATCGATGAAGGATTGCAGGTGCGCGACCTGCCGCTGCTGTTTGGCGTAGGTGGCCTGCTGCAGGCCAAGTTGCTGCGCGCGCTCCAGTTCGAATTGCGCATAATTGCCGGTATAGCTGTCGAGCTTGCGCGCGTTGACGTGGACGATGCCATCGACGACGCCGTCGAGAAAATCGCGATCGTGCGTGATCAGCAGCAACGTGCCGGGATA
>JANMCS010000548.1:0-9473 GCA_031361405.1 Betaproteobacteria bacterium | reverse complement strand
CCGCGCCTGCAGTGGCCGTGGTTCCGCCGCATGGGCGACTATTCCTATGGGGTCTACGTTTATTCGTTTCCGCTGCAGCAGACGTTGATGCAGCGCCTGCCGGATCTGGAGCCCGGCGGACTCCTGCTGCTGTCGCTGCCGCTGTCGATTGTCGTTGCCGCCATTTCCTGGCACGCGCTGGAACAGCCGGCGCTGCGTCTAAAATCACGCTTCCACCGCGGAACGGAACCACCATGACCACTCCGATGACTTTGCGCGAAGCCTCGTGCGCCGACGACTACGATCCCAATTCGATGCCGGTGGACAAGGCGCGAACATTGATCCGCCAGTTCCTGACCCCGGTGGGTGCGATCGAGCGCGTGCATATCCGCCAGGCGCTGGATCGCGTGCTCGCCGCGGACATCGTGTCCCCGCTCGCGGTACCGGGTCACGACAACTCGGCGATGGATGGTTGGGCCGTGCGTTTTGCCGATCTCGCGCCCGACGCGGAAACGCCGCTGCACCGCGTCGGCCAGTCGTTTGCCGGCAAGCCGGCGACTAGCGGAATCGGCGCGGGCGAAACCGTACGCATCTTCACCGGTGGCGTGATGCCGGCGGGGGCCGACACCGTGGTGATGCAGGAACGCGCGACCGAGACGGCGGACGGCGTGCGGATCCATCCGGGCGCCGTCACGCAAGCGGGTCAGAACCGGCGCTTTGCTGGCGAGGACCTGAAGGCGGGCCAGTTGGTGTTCAAGCGGGGCCAACCGTTGCGGCCCGCCGAGATCGGCATGCTCGCCTCACTCGGCATCAATGAAGTCAGCGTGTATCGACGCTTGCGCGTGGCTTTCTTTTCCACTGGCGACGAGTTGCGCTCGATCGGCACCACACTGGCCGAAGGCGAGATCTACGACAGCAACCGTTACACGCTGTATGGAATGCTGGCGCGGCTCAACTGCGAGTCGGTGGATATGGGCGTGATTCCGGATGTGCCGGAAGAACTGGAAGCGGCGTTTGCAACGGCAGCGGCCAACGCCGATGTCGTCATCACGTCGGGCGGGGTGTCGGTGGGCGAAGCCGATTTTGTGAAGGCGCTGCTCGACCGTCTCGGCGAAGTGCTGTTCTGGAAAATTGCAATGAAACCGGGGCGACCGCTGGCCTATGGCCGCATCGGCAATGCGCAATTCTTCGGGCTGCCCGGCAATCCGGTGTCGGTGATGGTCACGTTCTACCAATTCGTCCGCGACGCACTGCTGGTGCTGCAGGGGCGTACCGACATTACGCCCCAGCCGATGTTCAAGGCGCGGCTCGCCAAGCCCATTCGCAAGGCGCCGGGGCGCACGGAGTTCCAGCGCGGCATTTTGGCACCCGGCGACGATGGCCGCTGGTCGGTGCGCACCACGGGCGACCAGGGGTCGGGCATCCTCTCGTCGATGTCGCAGGCCAATTGCTTCATCGTGCTGGGGACGGATACCGGCAACGTCGCTGCGGGTGAGGAAGTCGACGTGCAATTGCTGGAAGGGTTGATCTGACTCGCAGGTTGTACGCCGCGAGGCTGAAGCCTCGCCTACAAGGTGTGCGAGAGGCAGGGCATCGCGTGGACCATTGACGTAGCCGGGCGATGCCTGCGAAGATGTGCATGGGGGTCACCGCAGACGCCCCGCCACATTGATGGCCCATCGGGCATCCAAGATCTGCTTCGTTGTCGCACCAAGCGACAGGAGGCTCCTGGAATGGCACCCGAACTCGTATTGACCAATGCACAGCTCGTCGAACTGCTCCAGCAATGGCCGCCGCCCACGCTCGTGGATGTGCGGCGCGCGCCTGCGTTCGAGCGCGATCCCCAGATGATTCCCGGCGCCATCCGGCGCCTGCCCGAGGACATTGCCGTCTGGTCATGTGAACTTGAACCGTGGCGCCCGGTGGTCGTCTACTGCGTCTACGGTCACGAGGTCTCGCAGAACGCGGTGACCGCGTTGCGCGCGCAGGGCTTCGCCGCGCAGCATCTCGCCGAAGGCATCGAAGGCTGGAAGGGCGGCGGCCACGCCGTCGTGCCGTACGCCGCACCGACGCAATGGGTGACACGCGCGCGCCCGAAGATCGATCGCATCGCGTGTCCGTGGCTGGTGCGGCGGTTCATCGATCCCGGCGCGGTGTTCCACTACGTCGCGCCGGCCGATGTGCGCAGCTTCGCGCAGACCCATGGCGCCATTGCCTACGATGTGCCCGATGTCGATTACACGCACGTGGGCGCGCAGTGCAGCTTCGACGCGTTCATCGCGCGGCACGGCTTGCGCGATCCGGCGCTGGCCACGCTGGCAACCATCGTTCGCGCCGCCGACACCGGCGTGCCCGAACAAGCGCCGGCGGCCGGTGGCCTGCTCGCGATCTCACTGGGACTGTCCGCGATGATTGCCAATGACCACGCGATGCTGCGCTGGGGATTGCTGACCTACGACGCGCTGTATGCGTGGAGTCGCGGCCAGCAGGCCGAGCAGCACGGGTGGCATCCGGAAGCGCTGCGTGCAGCCGCAGGACGCTAGCACGGTGCCGGCGGCGCCCATGGTGCCGCCGGTGCCGCACGCCCCTGCCGCGCCCACGCGCGCCGAGGCCTTTGCCTATTGGCTGCGCCTCGGATTGATCAGCTTCGGCGGTCCGGCCGGCCAGATCGCGATCATGCATCGCGAACTGGTCGACGAGAAACGCTGGATTTCCGAGCGGCGTTTCCTGCACGCGCTCAACTATTGCATGGTGCTGCCGGGTCCGGAGGCGCAGCAGCTTGCCACTTACATCGGCTGGCTGCTGCATCGCACGTGGGGCGGGATCGTCGCCGGCGGCCTGTTCGTGCTGCCGTCGCTGTTCCTGCTGATCGCATTGTCGTGGCTGTACATGGCGTTTGGCGACGTGCCCGCCGTCGCCGCGTTCCTGGCCGGCGTGAAGCCCGCCGTGGTGGCGATCGTGCTGCAGGCCGCGTGGCGCATCGGCTCACGCGCGTTGAAGCATCGCGTGCTGTGGGTGATCGCGGCGCTCGCGTTCATCGCGATCTTTGTGTTCAACGTGCCGTTTCCAGCAATTGTCCTTGGCGCGGCCATCATCGGCCATGTTGGCGGCCACTATGCGCCCGGCGCGTTCACGCCCGGTGGCAAACATGCCGCGAGCGACGCGCCGCACGCGCCGGCGGTGATCGACGACGACACGCCAGCACCCCTGCACGCCAAGTTCCATGGACCCCGGCTCGCGTTGACCGTCGCAGTCTTTGCGGTGCTGTGGTTTGGCGCGATGGCCTTGATCTGGATGAGCGGCAGCGGACCGACGCCGTTGCTCGACATGGCGTGGTTCTTCACCAAGGCCGCGCTGCTGACTTTCGGCGGCGCGTATGCGGTGCTGCCGTACGTTTACCAGGGCGCGGTCGAGACCTTCGGCTGGCTGACGCCGGCGCAGATGATCGACGGGCTGGCGCTGGGCGAAACCACGCCGGGGCCGCTGATCATGGTGGTGGCGTTTGTCGGCTTCGTCGGCGGCTGGACCAAGGCGCTGTTCGGCGCCGCCTTGTTGCCGCTAGCCGGCATCGTCGCCGCCA
Organism: Betaproteobacteria bacterium; assembly: GCA_031361405.1. Classification (GTDB taxonomy): domain Bacteria; phylum Pseudomonadota; class Gammaproteobacteria; order Burkholderiales; family Casimicrobiaceae; genus VBCG01. The sequence goes on along the minus strand of JANMCS010000548.1, from coordinate 5,914 downwards.
CCGTGGTGACGTTCTTCACATTCCTGCCGTCGTTCCTGTTCATCCTGGCCGGCGGACCGCTGATCGAATCCACGCGCGGCGAATTGCGCTTGTCGGCGCCGCTGACTGCAGTGACGGCCGCCGTGGTCGGCGTGATCGTCAATCTCGCGGCATTCTTCGCGTGGCACGTGTTCTGGCCCGGCGGCTGGAACGCGAACCTGCTCGCGGGTGGCGTCGACGCCATCGCGGTCGGTATCGCGATTACGGCGGGCATCGCCCTCTTCCGCTTCAAGGCGGGCGTGATCCGCGTGATCCTCGCGTGCGGCGCGCTGGGGCTGGCCGCATCGCTGGTGCGCTAGTCGTGGAGGCGGCGCGGCGTCATCTGGCGCTCGAGCGCGCGAGCTTCCGTCCAGATTTCACGGACAAATGTGGCGGCGCCCAGCGTGCGCTGCCACAGCGGGGCAACGTGCAGCTGGACAAAGGACGGGCGTGCAAACGGCGCGCGATGAAGTGAGGCTAGGGTCGTCGATTGGGGCATGGTGGTCTCGCATAAGCGCGAAGCAACGGGGTCGGCCTTGAGGGTTGCGCATCGGCATCCGGCTTCGTACCCATTCAAGATAGGGACACCCGCCCGCCATTGCCAATCGTCAAATCGGATGGCGGCGATCAGTTCGGCTGATGCCGCTGGCGCCCGGTATCATGCAGCTTGGCAGCTAACTGTGGCGCGTGCACGATGTCCTCACTCCAACACCTGATCGACAAGAACCACCGCTGGGCGGAAGCCGTGGCGGCGCGGCAGCCCGACTTCTTCCAGCAGCTCATCGAGCAGCAATCGCCGCGCTATCTCTGGATCGGCTGCTCCGACAGCCGCGTGCCCGCCAACGAAATTGTCGACCTGTTGCCCGGCGAATTGTTTGTCCATCGCAACGTCGCCAACGTGGTTGTGCACACCGACCTGAACTGCCTGTCAGTGCTGCAGTACGCCGTCGACGTGCTGAAGGTGGAGCACGTGATCGTCGTGGGGCATTACGGCTGCGGCGGCGTGCGCGCCGCCTGGCAGGCGAAGCCGCTCGGTCTCATCGACAACTGGCAGCGGCACGTGCAGGACGTCGCGGAACGGCACCGGTGGCTGCTGGACAGCATGGCGGATGAGCACGCCGTCACTGATCGCCTGTGCGAGCTCAACGTTATCGAGCAGGTGCGGCACGTGGCACGGACGACAATCGTGCAGGATGCGTGGCATCGCGGCCAGCCGGTGACGCTGCACGGCTGGATCTACGCGCTGGGCAATGGCCTCATCACCGACCTGCGCGTCACGGCGGACGGCCAGGACGCACTCGAGGCAAATTACCTGGCCGCCATCGCGCGCTATGGCGACGCGTCGACCCGCACCTAGCCGCCTCCCTTGATCCATCTCGACGCGGTCGAAAAACATTTCGGAGGACCCCGGCCGCGCGTGGTGCTGCGCGACGTCCGACTCCATGTGCGGCCCGGTGAGATGGTCGCCATCCGCGGTGAGTCCGGCAGCGGCAAATCCACGCTGCTCAACATCATTGCGGGACTGGAACGCCCCGATGCCGGCATCGTCACCGTCGCTGGCGTGGCGTTGACCACACTCGACGATGATGCGCTGACCACGTTTCGCCGCACCAAGGTCGGCTTCGTGTTTCAGGCCTTCCACGTGTTGGCCTACCTGACGGTCGCGCAGAACGTGGCCTTGCCGCTCACGCTCGACGGACACCGCGATGCGGCCACGGGCGAGCGCGCGCTGGCCATGCTCGCCAGCGTCGGGCTGGCCGATCGCGCGGGCAGTCTGCCGCGCGAACTCTCCGGCGGCGAACTGCAGCGCGTGGCGATTGCGCGTGCGTTGGTCCACCGGCCGGCGATCGTCCTGGCCGATGAACCCACCGGCAACCTCGATCCCGACAGCGCCGCCGGCGTCATCACACTGTTGCGTGAACGCATGGCAGCCGAAGGCGCGTGCGGCGTCCTGGTCACGCATTCGGTGGAAGCGGCGCGGCGCGCGGACCGCGTTTTCACGCTGCGCACCGGCACACTCGCGCCAGCCGCCGACGCATGATGAACTTCGCACTGGGCCGCGCGGTGCTGGGCGGCGCGCTGGGGCGGCATCGCGGGCGGCTGGCGCTGGCCATCGTGGCCATCGCACTGGGCGTGGCGCTGGGCTTTGCCGTGGCGGTGATCAATGCCACCGCGGTCGGCGAATTCGAGGGCGGCATGCGCACGCTGGCCGGCGACGCCGACCTGGAAATCCGCGGTGGCCGCGGTGGTTTCGACGAGGCGTTGTTTGCCCGCGTTGCACGCGATCCCGATGTGGCGGTGGCGAGTCCGGTGGTGGAGGTGGACGCACGCATCGCCGGCAGCGACGATGCCTTGCGCATAGACGGCATCGACGCGTTTCGCGCCGCCGCGGTGACACCGGCGCTGGTGGGCGCCGGTGCCGACGCGCTCGATCTGCTGCGTCCCGACAATGTCTTTGTCACACCGGCGGCACTCATCGCGTTGGGCAAGGCCGTCGGCGACGCGTTGATCGTCCAAGTGGGCCAGCTCGAGATATCGTTGCGGATTGCGGGTACGCTGCCTGCCGCGCGGGCGCAGCGCCATGGCGCCATGGATATCGCCGCCGCCCAGGACCTCTTCGCGCGTGGGGGTACGTTGTCGCGCATCGATCTCCGCTTGCGCCCCGGAACGGATGCGGGCGCGGTGCGCCAGCGTCTCAGCCGCGATCTCCCCGCCGGCACCAGCATCGCCGCCCCGGCCGATAACGCGTCCACGCTGGCGCGAATGAGCCGCGCCTACCGCGTCAACCTGAATGTGCTCGCCCTGGTTGCGCTGTTCACCGGCGGCCTGCTCGTGTTTTCCACGCAGGCGCTGGCGGTGGTGCGCCGGCGCGCGCAATTCGCGTTGCTGCGCACGCTGGGACTTTCCGGTCGCGCGTTGCAGCGCTGGATCCTGCTGGAAGGCGCGTTGCTTGGCGTGCTCGGCAGCGCACTCGGCATCGCTGGCGGTATCCTGCTTGCCGGTGTGGCGTTGCGCATTCTCGGTGCGGATCTGGGCGCCGGTTTCTTCCGAGGCGACCTGCCGCGACTGGTGATCGAGCCCGTGGCGGCGCTGGCCTTTGGGGGTTTGGGCATCGCCTTTGCCGTTCTGGGCAGCCTGCTGCCCGCACGCGACGCGGCGCTGGCTGCACCGGCCGCAGCGCTCAAGGCGGGCGACGAGGAGAATGCGTTTGCGCGGTTGCGCCATCCTGGTATCGGCGTGCTGCTGCTCGGCGCGGGCGCGCTGGCAACGCTCGTTCCACCAATTGTCGACTTGCCGTTGGGCGGGTACGCCGCCATCGCCTTGCTGCTGTTCGGCACGTTGCTGCTGCTGCCACAGATTGCGGCGTGGACGCTGACGCGGGTGCCGATGCCGCGCTCGGTGGCGGCCAGCCTCGCGCTGCTGCAATTGCGCGGTGCGCCCGGTGCCACCACTGTCAGCCTTGCCACCACCGTGGCTAGCGTGTCGCTGATGGTGGCGATGGCAATCATGGTGGCGTCGTTTCGCACGTCACTCGACGACTGGCTGGAGCGCATCCTGCCCGCAGACGTCTACGTGCGCGCCGGCACGGCGGGCGACACGGCCTGGTTCACGATCGATGAACAAGCCGCGCTGCGCAATATTGCCGGTGTGGCTCGCGCCGATTTTCTGCGTGTGCAGAGCGTGCTGCTCGACCCGGCGCGTCCGCGCGTCACGCTGCTGGCGCGCGATCTGCCGCCCATTGCGCCAGGTCAGGCGCTGCCCTTGATCAGCGACGCGGCACCGACATCGCGCGACGGCCCGCCGCCGGCGTGGATCAGCGAAGCCGCGGCCGACCTCCTCGGCGTGGGCCCGGGCGCCACGCTGCGCATCCCACTGGCCGATAGCCTGCATCCGTTTGTCGTCGCGGGCATCTGGCGCGACTACGCGCGACAGCAAGGCGCGATCGTGATCGAACGCACGGTCTATGCGCGCCTCACCGGAGACACGGTGGCCAATGATGCCGCGGTCTGGCTGAAACCGGGGGTGGCGGTGGCCGACTTCCGCGCGCGACTTGACGCCGCGTGGCCCGGCGCATCACGGCTCACACTCGCAACACCCGGCGAAATCCGCACGTTATCGCTGCGCGTCTTCGACCGGACCTTCGCGGTGACCTATGCGCTGGAGGCGGCAGCCATCGTCATCGGCCTGACGGGGTTGTCATCGGCATTCGGCGCGCTGGTGCTCGCGCGGCGACGCGAGTTCGGGATGCTGCGGCACCTCGGCATGACGCGTGGCCAGATTCGCCGCATGCTGGCGGCCGAAGGGCTGCTGGTCAGCGCCATCGGCCTCGCCGTGGGCATGATGCTTGGCCTGGTGATGAGCCTGATCCTCATTCACGTCGTCAATCGCCAGTCGTTTCACTGGGGCATGGAGCTGCACGTGCCGTGGTTGCCGTTGGCCGTGCTGGCCGCCGCGTTGTTGATTCTTGCCGTCGCCACCACGCAGGCGAGCGCCCGTGCCGCAGTCGCCGACGACACCGTGCGCGCGGTGCGCGACGACTGGTGAAGCGCAGAGGTTCGCGCCGGACGCCGCCATGCATCGTCGACAATTCCTGCTGACACCGCTCGCACTCGCGCCTTCAGGCGCGGCGGCCGCGGTCGTCTATCCGCGCGTCGAGGCGGGCGTCCCACTCGGGTTTCCGCGCGACCACGGCAGCCATCCGGCGTTTCGCACCGAGTGGTGGTACATCACGGGCTGGGTGACGGATGAGGCCGGCCACGAGTTCGGCGTGCAGATCACGTTCTTCCGCAGCCGCACCGCGATCGGCGAGGCGAGCGCCAGCCGCTTCGCGCCCTCGCAGCTCCTCTTCGCGCACGCGGCGCTTGCGGAACCTGTGCAGGGGCGGCTGCGTCACGATCAACGTGCCGCACGAATGAGTTGGGGCTTGGCCGAAGCGAGCATTGCAACGACGGATGTGCGCGTCGACAACTGGTCACTGGCGCTCGCCGGCGATGTCTACGCGGCGAAGATCGACGCCCGCGACTTCAGCCTGGCCCTGACGTTCGCCGCCAACGGTCCACCGCTGCTGCAAGGCACGAACGGCGTGAGTCGCAAGGGACCGCGTGCCGATCAGGCCAGCTACTACTACAGCCGGCCGCAGCTCGCGACGACGGGCGCGATCACCATCGGCACGCGCAAAAACACGGTGCGTGGCACGTCGTGGCTCGATCACGAATGGTCGAGCGAATACCTGGCCGCAGAGGCGCGTGGATGGGATTGGCTGGGCGTCAATTTCGATGACGGGAGCGCGTTGATGGTGTTTCGCATTCGCGCCAGGGATGGCGTCGTCTACTGGGCGGGCGGCACGCGGCGCGACGCCAACGGCACCACACGCACCTTCACTCCGGACGAAATTGCGTTCGAACCTCTTCGCGAATGGCGGTCGCCGCGGACGAGTCTCGCGTACCCGGTGGCAATGCGCGTGCGCGCTGGTGACACGTTGTATTCGGTCGAGCCGTTGCTGGACGATCAGGAATTGGACGCGCGGGCAAGTGTGGGCACGATCTACTGGGAGGGCGCGGTGCGCGCGAGCGTCGCCGGCCTGGTGGTCGGTCGCGGCTATCTCGAATTGACCGGGTACGGCGAACCGTTGCGGATTTAGATCAGCGTTGTGTTTGTTGGCTGACGCTGCGTATTTCTGTTTGTTGTGGCGCGGTGCGCGACGAGCCGGCTGGGGCGTGGCAAAAGCAAGGCGACCGACGTTGGTTGATGGCCTGTAGGCGAGGCTTCAGCCTCGCGCCGCGCATGCGAGGCTGAAGCCTCGCCTACAGATAATGCGAATCGTCTTGGCCCGCTCCCGGAAAACATCTCCACGGCCGCGGTGAGCGGTGGGCCGCACGGGGCGGGCGACTTTGAG
>JANMCS010000545.1:0-2582 GCA_031361405.1 Betaproteobacteria bacterium | reverse complement strand
CAGGATGACGATCCACGGCGCGCTGTCCAATTCCTTTGGCTTCGGCGGCACCAACGCCACGCTGGCGTTTCGCACGCTCACCTGACCGTTTCGCGGCGTTCGTTGCAACCGCTGCTTTCACACGCACGTCTCCCATGGCCTTGATCGTTCAAAAATACGGTGGCACCGCGGTCGGCACTACCGACCGCATCAAGAACGTCGCGCGGCGCGTGGCGCATCACCACCGGCAGGGGCATCAGGTGGTGGTGGTGGTCTCGGCCATGTCGGGCGAAACCAATCGCCTGCTGGGACTCGCCAAGGAAATTTCCACCGAGCCCGATCCGCGCGAACTCGATGTCATCGCCGCCACCGGCGAGCAGGTCACGATTGGTTTGCTGGCCATCGCGCTGCAGCAGCTCGGCCTGAAGGCCAGGAGCTACACCGGCGGCCAGGTGCGTGTGTTGACCGACAGCGCGTTCACCAAGGCCCGCATCCTGTCGATCGACGAGGGCAACATGCGGCGCGATCTCGACGCTGGTGCCATCGTGATCGTGGCGGGATTCCAGGGTGTCGATGCCGACGGCAATATCACCACGCTCGGTCGTGGCGGCTCCGACACGTCAGGCGTGGCGCTGGCCGCGGCGCTGAAGGCCGACGAGTGCCAGATTTATACCGACGTCGATGGCGTCTACACGACCGATCCGCGCATCGTGCCCGAAGCGCGCCGGCTTGATACCGTCACCTTCGAGGAAATGCTCGAGATGGCGAGCCTGGGCTCCAAGGTGCTGCAGATCCGCTCGGTGGAATTCGCCGGCAAGTACAAGGTCAAGCTGCGCGTGCTGTCATCGTTCGATGACCCCGAGGTCACGGGTACCGGCACGCTGATCACATTCGAGGAAGACGACACCATGGAACAGGCGATCATTTCCGGCATCGCGTTCAATCGCGACGAAGCCAAGATCTCGGTGATGGGCGTGCCCGACAAGCCCGGCATTGCCTACAGCATCCTCGGCCCCGTGGCGGCTGCCAACCTCGACGTCGACATGATCGTGCAGAACATCGGCGCGTCGGGGCACACCGATTTTTCGTTCACCGTGAATCGCAGCGAATATGCGCAGACGCTGGCCGTGCTCGAAGCAGCACGCGGCAACCACTTCACCGCGCGCGAGATCATCGGCGACAACCGCATCTGCAAGGTGTCGGTGGTGGGCATTGGCATGCGCTCGCACGTGGGCATTGCGTCGATCATGTTCAAGGCGCTGGCCGACGAGGGCATCAACATCCAGATGATCTCCACGTCCGAGATCAAGATTTCCGTCGTCATCGACGAAAAATATCTCGAGTTGGCCGTGCGCGTGCTGCACAAGGCCTTCGAGCTCGAAAAGGCGCCCGCCTGATCGGTGAAGCATCCATAAGATACGGATTCTTCGACATAATTTTCAGTTTGGCTGGACGCGCCCCGGCGCCGCCCGGTACAATTGCAGCCTGAACGGAGACGTGGCCGAGTGGTCGAAGGCACTCCCCTGCTAAGGGAGCATACGGGCCAAAACCTGTATCCAGGGTTCGAATCCCTGCGTCTCCGCCAATGTTCAATGGATTCAATCCGCATTTCGAATCGCCGTACCTGAGACATGGGTGACAACGGCGATTGACGGTGACCTCGTGGTGGTCGCGCACCAAATCGGCGACTTATCGCACTGTTACGGCGCGGTCGTGCTAAAGAATTGTAACGCTCATGTTGCATTACGCACGCCGCAAGGGCGTCGTGCATGGCGATGCGCGCTTCTGCACCACCGCTGCCCCATGGCATGATCGTTGCAAAGCTGCCCGATACCGATCGACCCTCCGGAGGAGCATCGTCATGGTTACGCTGCAGCATCTGAAACTCCTGGCATTCGCAACGACATTCGGCGTTGCCACCCTCGCCGGCGCGCAGGCCTGGCCCACCAAGCCGGTCAAGATCATCGTGACGTTTCCGCCGGGCGGATCGAGCGATGTGGTGGCACGCGTGATCGCGCCGATGATCGCCGAGAAGCTGGGCCAGCCCTTCGTCATCGACAACAAACCGGGCGCAGGTGCCACCATAGGTGCCGCGGAAGTGGCGCGCGCGCCGGCGGATGGATACACGCTGATGCTCTCGAATACCGCGCCTATCAGCCTGTCGCCGTTCATGATGGAGCCGCAGCCTTACGATCCGAACAAGAGCTTCACGCATATCGCCTACATCGGCTCGGTGCCCAATGTGTTCGTCGTCCATCCATCGGTGCCGGCCAAGACCATTCCCGAATTCATCGCGTGGGCCAAGCAGCAGAAGGATCCGATTCCCTATGGCAGCGGCGGCATCGGTTCGATCGGGCACATCGTGGGCGAACTCTTCGCTGCGCAAGCCGGCATCAAGCTCAACCACGTCGGCTACAAGGGTTCGGCGCCGATGCACAATGACTTGCTCGGCGGCCAGATCCTGTTTGCGATCGACACGCTGCCGCAGAACGTGCAGTTCCAGAAGTCGGGCAAGTTGCGGTTGCTGGCGGTGACGTCAACCAAGCGCACGGCCATGGCTCCGGAGGTGCCCACCGTGCTGGAGTTGGGCTATCCAAAATTGG
>JANMCS010000536.1:0-5303 GCA_031361405.1 Betaproteobacteria bacterium | reverse complement strand
CACCGCACTCTCACCCCTCAATGCCTGACGACCATAGCCCGCCGGACCCACCCCTTCCCATCCCGAACAGGACCGTGAAACGGCAGTACGCCGATGATAGTACGGAGTTCCCGTGCGAAAGTAGGTCATCGTCAGGCACCCCCAAAGCCAAACGCCCCACTCTTTCGAGCGGGGCGTTTGGCTTTGGGGCGGTCGTTCGTCGATGTGGCATTGCCTCGGTAGACGAGTCCGTTCCACGATAAACTTTCCCCCATCAGCCCTGCGCGAAATCATGACCGCCGAAAACTATTCACTCTCCGTCCTGCGCCAGCTCGAGTCCGAGAGTATCTACATCCTGCGCGAGGTAGCGGCTGAATTCGAACGCCCGGTGATCATGTACTCGGTCGGCAAGGATTCGTCGGTGCTGCTCCGGCTCGCGCAGAAGGCCTTCGCCCCTGGCCGCATTCCGTTTCCGCTGCTGCATATCGACACCGCGTTCAAGTTTCCCGAGATGTACGCATTTCGCGATCGCGTGTGTGCCGAATTGGGCGTCGACCTTCGCGTGCTGGGCAACGACGCCGCGATCGCCGCGGGGACCAATCCGTGGGATATCGGCACTGTCAATTGCTGCGGCTTGCTCAAGACGAAGGCTTTGCTCGATGCGCTCAAGGCCGGCGCCTACGATGCGGTGATCGGCGGCGCGCGCCGCGAGGAAGAGCGCTCGCGCGCCAAGGAGCGCATCTACTCGTTTCGCGATGGCCACGGCCAGTGGGATCCGCGCAACCAGCGTCCGGAACTGTGGAGCCTCTATAACGGCCGCATGCATCCCGGCGAAAGCATCCGGGTGTTCCCGTTGTCGAACTGGACCGAACTGGATATCTGGCGGTACATCGCCACGGAGAATATCGAGGTCGTGCCGCTCTACTTTGCAGCGGAACGCGAAGTGGTGCGGCGGGGCGGGCAGTTGCTGCCTGTCGGCGCCAGGACGCGCCTTCTGCCGGGCGAAGTGGCCGAACGCGCGATGATCCGCTACCGCTCATTGGGCTGCTATCCATGCACCGGCGCGGTCGAATCCACCGCCATGAACGTAAGCGACATCGTGGCGGAACTCGAAATCACACGGTTCTCCGAGCGGGTCACCCGCGTGATCGATCACGATCGCGATGGCTCGATGGAACAGAAGAAGCGCGAAGGTTACTTCTGATGGCAACACCGGCCACGCCGTTGCGCGAAGCCGCTGAACGCGAGCCCGACCTGCTTCGCATCACGACGGCCGGCAGCGTCGATGACGGCAAATCGACGCTGATCGGCCGCCTGTTGCATGACGCCGGCGCCATCTACGAGGACCAGCTGGACGCGTTGCGCGCCAAAGCGGCCACGGGCACCGGCGCAATCGATCTGTCGCTGATCACCGATGGCCTGCGAGCCGAACGCGAGCAGCGCATCACCATCGATGTGGCCTATCGTTATTTCTCCACGCCGCGCCGCCGCTTCATCGTCGCGGACACGCCAGGCCATCTGCAGTACACCCGCAACATGGCCACGGGCGCGTCAACGGCCGACCTGGCCGTCATCCTGATCGACGCCAGCATCGGCATCCAGACGCAGTCGAAGCGGCATGGCTTCATCGTTTCGATGCTGGGTGTGCCCCGCATCGTCGTGGCCGTCAACAAAATGGACCTTGTCGACTTCGATCAGGACGTGTTCGAACGTTTGCGCGACGAGTACGGCGCGTTTGCGTCCCGCCTGCGCTTTGCTGACGTTACGTTCATCCCGATCAGCGCGCTGGCGGGTGACAACGTCGTCCATCGCAGCGCGCGAACCGCGTGGTTCGATGGGTTGCCGCTGCTGCCGCACCTCGAGAGCGTGTACGTCGCCGGTGATGCCAACCTGATCGACTTCCGCTTCCCCGTCCAGCGCGTGGTGCGCCCGGACCAGAATTTCCGCGGCTATGCCGGCGCAGTCGCATCGGGCGTGGCCCGCGTCGGCGATGCCGTGGTGGTGCTGCCCGCCGGGAGACGAACCAGTATTGCCCGCATCCTTACCGCCGAAGGCGATCGCGACTACGCTTTCCCGCCGCAGGCGGTCACGCTGTGCCTCGCCGACGATGTGGACGTGGCCCGCGGCGACATGCTGGCACACCCCAACAACATCCCGCGCGTGGAGCGCACGCTCGAGGCGATGGTCGTCTGGATGAGCGAATCGCCGCTCGATCCTGGACGCGTCTACCTGATCAAGCAAACCACGCGCACGGTCAAGGCGAGCTGCAGCGATGTGGTCTATCGGGTCAATCCCGACACATTGCACCGCGAGGCCGTGACGCAATTGCAGCTGAACGAAATCGGTCGCCTTCGCTTCACGCTGTTCGAGCCGCTGTTCGTCGACGAGTATCGCAAGAACCGCGCGACCGGGGGATTCATCATCGTCGATCCTGTTTCCAATGCCACGGTGGCCGCCGGCATGGTTATCGAACGCAAGGCGGCGGCCGATCCCGTGGCGGCGAGCGATCGCACCGGCAGCAACTTGTTTCGCCAGGCCGGCAAGGTCGCCAGTGCCGATCGGGCCCACATCCTCGGCCAGGCGCCGCTCACCGTCTGGCTGACGGGCCTGCCGGGATCGGGCAAGTCCACGCTTGCCCATGCGCTCGAGCGACGTCTGATCGATGCCGGTCACGCCGCATTCGTGCTCGATGGCGATAATCTTCGCCACGGCCTCACGCGTGACTTGGGCTTTACGCCCGACGCGCGACGCGAAAACGTGCGTCGCGTGGCCGAGGCCGCGCGGCTGATGAACGATGCGGGACTGATCGTGATCGCGGCGCTGATCTCCCCCTACCATGAGGATCGGGAGATGGCCCGGACGATCATCGGCGCCGAGCGATTCCTGGAAACCTTCCTGTCGGCGTCGGTGGAAGCCTGCGAAAGGCGCGATCCCAAGGGGCTTTATGCGCGCGCCCGTCGTGGCGAACTGGCGGAGTTCACCGGCGTCAACGCTCCCTACGAGCGCCCGGAGACACCGGCACTCGAACTTGACAGCGGAGCGGATTCGATCGAGGGATGTGTCGAGCGCCTGTTCGACGTCGTGGCGCAACGCGCGTTTCCCGGCACGCGTACCTGACCGGACGCGGGACCGGCTAGCGCGCCTGGCCGTAGGTCGCGAACTTTTCGACCACCGCGCGCATTTCATCGTCGTCCAGCACGATGGGTGTGCCCGCCTGCAGCACGTGCATATACATTTCTGCGAGATTCTCGACTTCGATGGCGAGTGTCAGTGCGCGCTCCAGCGTGGCGCCGAGGGCGATGACACCATGGTTCGCCAACAAGCATGCGCGGCGCCCTTCCAGCGCCGCCAGCGCATGGTCGGATAACGCCTGCGTGCCGAACGTCGCATACGGTGCGCAGCGAATGTCGTTGCCGCCGGCGACGGCCACCATGTAGTGAAAGGCGGGCATGGGTTGGCGCAGGCACGCCAGAGCAGTGGCGCGGGGCGAATGGGTATGCACGATCGCGGATGCATCCGGGCGCTGCAGGTAGATGTCGCGATGGAACCGCCACTCCGAAGAAGGCAGCCGCGCGCCGTGAACGGTGCCGTCGAGGCCTATCGCCACGATGTCATTGGGCGTGGTGTCCGCGTAGGGCAACCCTGTCGGCGTCACCAGGAATCCGTCGAAGACCGCTGTCTGCCAGCGCGCGCTGACGTTGCCCGATTTGCCGCGATTGATGTCCGCGGCGTTCATCGCCAGCGCCGTGGCGATCACCGCATTGCGCAGCGCGTATTCGCCGGTCACGATGTTCACTTCGCCCGGTCGGGAAACATCGCGGCCATCCATTGCTTCGATGCGCGCGTGATGCCGCGTTCGGTGATGAGGCCGGTGACCAGCCGCGCGGGCGTCACATCGAACGCGTAGTTGACGGCCTTGGTGCCGTGCGGAGCGATGGCCACCCGCACGGTCTGGCCGTAGTCGTCGCGGCCGGCCACCGTGAGCACTTCGTCGGTGTCACGTGTTTCGATCGGGATGCCGCTGCCGTCGGCGAGTTGCCAGTCGATGGTCGGTGACGGCAGCGCGACGTAGAACGGGACGTTGTTGTCGCGTGCCGCCAGCGCCTTGTCGTAGGTGCCGATCTTGTTGCAGACGTCGCCGTTGGCCGCGACACGGTCCGCGCCGACGAACACGACATCGACGTCGCCGCGCTGCATAAGGAGACCGCCCGCACTGTCCGGAAACAACGTGTGCGGAATGCCGCGATGGTCCAGTTCCCACGCCGTGAGGCTGGCGCCCTGCATGCGCGGCCGGGTTTCGCTGACCCATACTTCGAGCGCCAGTCCCTCCGCGTGCGCGAGGAATATCGCCGCGGTGGCGGTGCCCCAGCCACAGGTGGCCAAGGCCCCGGCGTTGCAGTGGGTCATGACCCGGACGGCGCCCGGACGTCGCTGCGCAATGGAGCGCAACAGCGCGGCACCATGCTCGCCGATAGCGTGATTGATGGCGACATCCTCGGCGGCGATGGCGTCCGCTTCCGCCCATGCGGCATCCGCGCGCGCGGCAACCGGCAGCGCATGCACCTTGTGCCGTACGCGGTCCAGTGCCCAGCGCAGGTTGATCGCGGTCGGGCGCGTGGCATCGAGCGACGAGTGTGCGCGGGCCAGGCCGGTGTCGGTCGCATCGCGATCGAGCGCCAGGGCCAGGCCGTACGCGCCGACGGCGCCGATCAGCGGCGCGCCACGGATCCACATGCGGCGGATGGCCAGCGCGGCCGCCTCGGCATCGCTGATGTTCACGCGCAGCAACGCATGCGGCAACGCGCGCTGGTCGATGACCTCGACGTGGTGCGTACCGGGCGGATGGACCAGCGCGCGGTAACTCGCAGGATCGGCGTGCGGGGACCGGTCGTCTCGCCGCGCTGGCGAGGCCGTCACTTGAGGACCTGCAGCAGGTTGTTGAAATCGTCGGTCCAGACGCGCCAATCGCGGCGCGCGGTGATTCCGAACGAGGCCTCCACGAGACGCGGGTGACTGAGGCGAACGGGATCGCGCGCGATCAGCACCCAGTTCGACGAATTGCCAAGTGGATCGCCCCCCGCGTCGCTGATCCACAACGCGTGCAGGCCGAGCGCATTGGCAATGCCCTCGACGACCGGCACCAGGTCGAGGTAGCGGTTGGTGACGTGAAAGGCGATCACGCCTTCCGGCTTCATGTGCTTCAGGTAGATTTCGACGGCTTCCTTGGTGATCAGGTGAACGGGGATCGCATCGCTCGAAAATGCGTCGATCGCGAGCACGTCGAACTGCTGCGATGGCTCGCGCTCGAGCTTCAGGCGGGCGTC